>CAIWVZ010000245.1 GCA_903916245.1 uncultured Planctomycetota bacterium
AGCCGGCTACCGACCTTGCCGTACGCCGCTCGCGACGCCGGCGGCGACTTCGTCGCCTCCGAGACGGAGAGGCGGTAGAGCTCGCCGGCTTGGCGCCAGAGTTCGACAGCTTCCTTGTCCTTCGCGTCGCGCGTGTACCGCTCGTTGGCTTCACCGTCGGCGGTGGAGGCCACGTTCAGAGCGATGTCGGCGACGTTCCCGACGTCCTTCGTATTCTTCACCCACTGGGAGAACAGCCCGACGGCTTCGCGACCCTTCCCGAGTGCGGTGTAAGCGCGAATTTTGGATCGCCACACCTTGGCGATGTTGTCCTTGTCACCCGCGACGTCCTTCTCGAGCTGATTGAGAAGTTCGATGCACTTGTCCGCCCCGTTCATCTGAGGCTTCAAGTAGATCGCGACGAGACGGAGCTGCGAGTCGACCGCCTGGTTGCGTAGGCGCTTTTTCTCGGCTTCGTTGAGGGTTTCTTCGACGTTCTTGAGCAGAGCGGTCCGCGACGCGGTGAGGTACTTCTCCGCCGCGGCGAACCACTTCTTGCCTTCCGCTTCGTTGTTGCGGAGGAACGCCGAGTTGCCGAGTTCGGTCGCGGCCGTGCCGGCACGGAACTGAGCCTCGCCGAAGCGCGCCGACGTCTCGGGGACCTTGGCGAACAGATCGATCGCTTCCGCCCACTGCTGTTGGTCGTTCTTCTCGACGGCGACGAAGTAGACCGCGTCACGCGCCTGAGAAGAGTTCGGGAACTTCTTGATCAAGTCTTCGCGTGCGGTCTTGAACTGGTCTTTCCAGTAGTTGCCGCCGGCGATCTTCGCTTGCGAACCGTAGCAGGTCGCCTCGTTGAACTTCGCTTCCGGAGCGCGCGGGCTCGACGCGAAATCCGTCGACACGATGTTGAAGCACACCGACGCGTCGATGACACGGCCGGTTTCGTAGTAGAGGAATCCCATTTGGAAGAGCGCTTCGGCGCGATCCTCCATCTTGAGTCCGTCACGTCCGGACAGGATGCGCGTCAGCAACTTTTCGCCGCCGAGGACGTCCTTTTCCGCGCGACGCTGTTCGAGCGCCTTCACGAGACCGGCGCCACCCGCGGCCATGAACTTCGAGCCCTCGAGCTTCTGCAGAATTTCTTCCGCACGAAGCCCGGACGGGCCGCCGTTGTCCTTGTCGTAGACGAGCTTCGCGACGGGCTTCGCCTTGTCGACGCGGCCTTCGCCGAGCAACGTTTCCGCGAGGAGGAGCAGAGCCTTGCGACCGTCGACGGAATCCGCGGCGTTCGGAAGAAGCTTCTGCATCGATTCGAGCGTCGCGATCGCCGCGTCCACCTGAGGCGGCTGCATGTTGGTCGCCTGCAACTTCGCCAAGGTGTAGTGTGCCGACGCGATGACGTCGCGGATGACCTCGTCACGCACGATCGAACGGTCGCCTTCGACGGCTTCGCCGAGCGTCGTGCAGGAGTTCTGCATGATGTCGACGGCTTCCTTCACCTTGCCGTCGTACACCAACACTTCCGTGTAGAACTCGCGCGACTTGAAGAAGATCGGGCGGTCCGACGGGCACTCGATTTCGAAGTTCTCGAAGGCTTCGAGAGCCTTGGCGACGTCGGCCTTGCTGTCGACGCCCTGCTTGTTCTCGTGAAGCTGCGAACGGAGCCAGTAGTAGCGGCAGAGCGAGTACCGAAGCGCCACGATTTCGTCGGCGACGACGGGATTCTCGAGCTCGTTCTTCGCTTCGGCGTCCTTGATGCGCTTTTCGGCGGCGTCGATCGCCTTCGTGAAGTAACCCTTGCCGCGTTCGCGGAGAGCTTCCTTCTTGGTGGCGTCGTTCTCGGTCTTGAGCATCGCACCGATGCCTTCGCCCGCGAGACGCGAAAGTTCGCCGATGCGGAAGCGGACCTCGGCCACTTCCTTCGCCGATCCGTACTTCGTCAGGAACTCTTCGAGCGATTTGATGGCGCCGTCGAGCGCCTCGAGGCGCTTGTTCATGTCCGACGGCGACGTCCGCTGGGCTTCGTCCGC
>CAIWVZ010000246.1 GCA_903916245.1 uncultured Planctomycetota bacterium
CTTCTTCGCCGTGTCCGCCGGCAACATGGACTCGATGATCAACCACTACACGGCGAACCGTCGACCCCGCTCGGACGACGCGTACTCACCGGGTGGCAAGGCGGGTCTCCGACCGGATCGAGCGACGAACGTCTACGCGCAGCGTTGCAAAGAAGCGTACCCAGGCATCCCCGTCGTGATCGGCGGTGTCGAAGCCTCCCTGCGTCGCTTCACCCACTACGACTATTGGAGCGACACGGTGCGTCCGTCGGTGCTCGTCTCGTCGAAGGCCGATCTGCTCGTCTACGGCATGGGCGAAGCGAACATTCTGGAAATCGCGGGGCGTCTCTCCGACGGCGAACCGATCCGCGGACTTCGCGACCTGCGCGGCACGGCCTATCTCCTCGGAGCGAAGGAAACCGTCCCGGAATTCCCCGCCTCCATGAAGACGGACACGCTCCCGAAGAACGACACGCTCGAACTACCCACCTACGAAGCGATGCGCGACGACAAGGTCGTCTTCGCGAAGGCGACGGCGACGATGCACAAGGAGTCGAACCCGCACAACGCGCGTCGCCTCACGCAACGTCACGGTGATCGCGTCGTGGTTCAAAATCCCCCGCGTCTGCCGCTTTCCACGGAAGAAATGGACGCGGTCTACGATCTTCCCTACCGTCGCACCGCTCACCCGTCCTACGCAGCGCCCGTCCCCGCCGAAGAGATGATGCGCTCCTCCGTCACGATCATGCGCGGCTGCTTCGCCGGGTGCACGTTCTGTTCGATCACGACACATCAGGGTCGCCCGGTACAGTCGCGCTCGCCGGAATCCGTCGTACGCGAGGTCGAATCGCTCAAGGGGCTGCCCGGCTACAAGGGCACGATCTCCGACTTGGGCGGGCCGACGGCCAACATGTACGGGATGAAGTGCACAAAGCCCGAAGTCGAAGCCGTCTGCCGTCGACTCTCGTGCATCTTCCCGACCGTCTGCAAGCTTCTCGGCACCGACCACGGGCCCGTGATCGACCTCATGCGCAAGGTGCGCGAGGCCGACGGCGTGAAGAAGGTGAATATCGCCAGCGGCGTCCGCATGGACCTCGCTCGACTGAGCCCCGAATATTTGGAGGAACTCGCCCGCCACCACGTCGGCGGACATCTCAAAGTCGCGCCGGAGCACGTCGACGACGGTGTGCTGAAGCGCATGAAGAAGCCGAACCGGAAAGACTTCGAAGCGTTCTCGGACGCGTTCGAAGAGGCGTCGGCGAAAGCGGGCAAGGAGCAATACCTCGTCCCCTACTTCATCGCGTCGCATCCGGGCTCCGACCTCCCCGCGATGATCGAGCTCGCCCTGTTCCTCAAGCGCAACGGCTATCGCCCGCGCCAAGTGCAGGACTTCATTCCGTCCCCGATGGATCTCGCCACGGCCATGTATTGGACGGGGCTCGACCCGGAGACGCTCGAACCGGTGCCGATCGCGCGCAATCTCCGCGACCGTCGCATGCAGCGCGCGCTCATGCAGTGGTTCAAACCGGAGAACTGGTTCGAAGTCCGCAAGGCGCTGATGGAAGCGGGCCGCCCGGAACTCATCGGCGACGGATGCGACGCCCTCATTCCCGCCACGGCCCCGAAGGAAGCCCTCGACGCGCGACGCGCGCGGGCGGAATCGGATTTCGGGCGCTTCGTCCATGAAAAGGGACGGCGTCCGGAAGACCGCGACTGGGATGCGTTCACGGGCTATCGCGATCGCGAGCAGAAGTTGCCCGAGGACGAGAAGGAAGGCGCCGCCCCGTCGGGGGCGGATCGCAAGCCGGCGCCGCGATCGGTGGGCTACCGACCGTTCCGCAAGCGCGGTTGATCAGCCGCGGACGAAGACCATCAGCGGGTAGCCGGATTCTTCGGCCGCCAAAGACGGGTCGTGGCGATGCCCCAAGCTCGAGGTGAAATCGCGGAGACGCTCCATGGACGGCGTCCCCCCGGCGACCAACCACCGCAACGCCTCGCCGGTCAACCGTGGGACGGCGGCGGTTTCGCCGTTCAGCGTGCCGCGATCACGGCGCGCGAACCGCACCACCCGCACGTCGCGGGGAGTGTCGTCGGCGTCCCACAACGCGTTCATGCGTTTCGGGAGGAACGACACCACGTTCTCGTGTTTGGTCAGACGGTTGAGGGTGGACGACACCGCCGCCTTCCAGAATCGGTGGACGGAGCCGATTTCCGGGAGTTTCGCGCCCGGCGGGCAGCGGTAGTCGGGGATGCGTTCCATGGCGGTGACGACGCCGAGCAACGGGCAGAGGAACAGCGCGCGCTCGTCCAACCAGTCGCGCCCGCGGTCGCCGAGCCCCTCCCAGGCAAGCGACGCGCGGCACAAAGGATCGAGCGATTCCCACGGGGTGCCGCGGGGGGCATGGTCGAACCGAAGGTTGATCTTCCTCGATTCGTTCAGCGCGGCGCCCACCGTTCCCAACGCCCGCATCGCGAGATTCGGGTTCTGCATCGCCGTCTTGAAGGCATCGAGAACGAGCTCTCGCGTTTCCCGGATCGCCTGAAGCCGGGTCATCACGGACCACCCGGTAGGACGCCCGACGCGTGTCGCGTCGTCGACGGGAGATTTGAGCTCCGGCAACTGCAGGAGGACGCGGAGCGGAGGTTCCTTTCGGGGAGGCATCGCTGAAGGGCGGAACGGACGCGTACGACGACGCACGTTCCGTATTCCCGCTTGCTTTAGTGACGATCCGGAAGGAACCGTGACGGATTTTTCACCGAAATGGTGAAAAAAGTTCGCAGGCGAAGATCTTCCGAAAAATCCTAAGGACTCGACGGCCCGGATCTCAAACGCGTCACCAGTTCGGAAAGATCCGCCGGAAGCGGGGCCGTCCAAGAAAGAAGGGCCCCGGTCTTCGGGTGCGGCAGCGCCAAGGTCATGGGGTGCAACGCAACCCGCTTGAACTTGACCACGGCATCGCGACCGAAGGCGTATTTGCGCTCGCCGACCAAGGGGAACCGGGCATGGGCGAAGTGCAGCCGGATCTGGTTGTAGCGACCCGTCAGAAGGTCGATTTCGACCTCCGTACAGGGCCCGGCATGGGACAGTGTCCGGAACTTCGTGACCGCCGGTTTCCCGCGCGGCGACACGGCGGCGTCGGCTCCGCGGTCTTCGATCGGCCAGTCGAACGTGCCCGATGCGGGCTTCACCCGCCCCTGAGCCAGCGCCCAGTAGACCTTCTCGACGGAGCGGGCACGGAAGGCGCTCTCGAGCGTCGCGCGCGCGCCCTCGTGGCGACCGAGCACCATGACCCCGCTGACGTCGCGGTCGAGACGATGCACCGGAAGCGCGGCAACTCCCATGCGGCGCAACGCCTCCACCACCGTCGTTCCGGACGCCCCGGGCGACGCGACGGAGAGGAGTCCCGACGGCTTCAGGACGACGACGATGTCGTCATCCCGATGAAGGATCTCGAGGCGTTGGGCGGTCACCCGCGGAATCTAGCAAGCCGCGCGCACCGCTTGCTCCGACTCCGCGACCCGGCATCATGACCGCGCATGGACACGCCGCCCGTCGCCTCCGCCGTCCTCGACCGCCTCGTCCGAGATCCCGCATCCCGCATCCATTTCGTCGGCATCGCGGGTACGGGGATGAGTGCGCTCGCCCACCTGCGCGCGATGGCGGGAGGGTCCACGTCCGGGAGCGATCGCACCTTCGACCGAAATCCCTCCGACCCGGAACGCGCGCGGTGCCTCAAACTCGGGATCGCGCTCTACCCGCAGGACGGTCGCGGCGTGACGGGAGCGTCGCTCGTGGTGTATTCGACCGCCGTCGAGGCCGACATTCCCGACTTGGCGCGCGCCCGCATGGAGGGCGTCCCGATGGCCCATCGCTCCGAATGGCTCGCCGCGTTGGTGCGGTCGCGCCGGGCGATCGCGGTGACGGGCACCAGCGGCAAGTCGACGACCGTCGCCATGATGTTCGAAGCCCTGCGCGCAGCGGGGATGGATCCGGGCGTCGTGTCGGGCGGAGATCTCGCGTGTCTGCGTGTCGACGGTGCGCGCGGCAACGCGTGGGCGGGCACCGGCCCCCTCGTCGTCGAGTCGGACGAGTCCGACAAGTCGTGCGCCCTCTACGAGCCGACGATGACGGTACTGCTCAACCTGCAGCGCGATCACCATCCCGAAGCGGAAATCCTCGAGGTCTTCCGCACATGCGTCCGTCGCACGAAAGCGCGGGTACTTCTCTCTCCCGATCCGGCCCTCGATCCGCTCCGTGAAGGAGCCGTGACGTTCGGCGACACGTCGACGTCTCTCCATGCCACGTCGGTCGAACTCCTTCCCGACGGCAGCCGTTTCTTCTTCGCCGGTATCCGCGTCACGTTGCCCGTTCCGGGGGCGCACAACGTCGACAACGCGGTGGCGGCTCTCGCCGTCGTCGCCGAACTCGGCGGCGACCTTCGCAAGGCGGCCGACGGCCTCTCGCGCTTCCACGGCGTGGCGCGTCGATTCGAACGCCTCGGGTCGGGAAACGGCTTCGAGGTCGTCGACGATTTCGCCCACAACGCCGCGAAACTCGCCGCCGCCATTTCGACCGCCGCGCTCGGACCCCGACGCGTTGTCGCCTTTTGGCAACCGCACGGCTACGCCCCGACGCGGAACTTCCGCAAGGATCTCGTCGACGCCTTCGCGGCCTCGCTGCGTGCGGGCGACGTCCTGTTTCTCCCGGAGATCTACTTCGCGGGCGGCACGGCGACGAAGGACATCTCCTCCGCCGATCTTTGCGCGGATCTCACGGCCCGCGGCATCGACGCCCGCTACCTCGCGGACCGATCCCTGTTCGTCGATGCCGTTCGCGCACTGCCGCAGGCGGAATCCCTCGTTCTCGTGATGGGGGCCCGCGACCCGTCGCTCGGCGACTTCGCACGCTCCGTCGCGGCCGAGCTCACGAAAAACTGATTCGGACTCCGCGGGAGGCGAGTGCCGCGAAATACTCCGGAGACACCGCGACGGCCTCCGGAGTCCACGCTCCGGGCGGGATACGCCCTTCGATCGCATCGACCAGCACCTGCACCGCGGGGAAC
>CAIWVZ010000247.1 GCA_903916245.1 uncultured Planctomycetota bacterium
ATTCACGCGCTCGCGGAAGGTTGGCGCCAGACGAGCGACAAGGAACTGCGTGCGCGCGCCGGCATCCGCCTCTTCCGCGAGAACGAATCCGTCTACGGCAAGATCCTCGTCGACGACATCGAACAAGGACGCGCCGTCATCCCCGATATCCCGGAGAGGGCGAAAGTCGTCGAGGACCTCAACGTGATGGCGACATGGCGCAACACGTCGTCGGCGTGGCTCGGACTCGCGGCGTTGTTGGTCGGTTCGATCGTCGCCGCGATCGGAGCCCGTGCCGCCTTGAAGCGGATCGTCGCCTAGGCGTCATCCCTTCTTCGCGAGCACGAACGCCGCGTCCATGAGGCGCGTGCCGGAAGCGTCGGCCACCGCGTAACGGTTGCCGTCCCACAGCGACGCGCCGCCGAATCGACCCTCCCGGTCGACCGCGTAGAAGATGATGTCGAGGTCGGGACGCCCGTCCGATTTCTTCAGCCACGCCGCGCGCGTCCCGTCCGCGACGCGTCGCGCCGCGACGAGACACGCGTCGGTCGGATGCTTCCCCTGCCGCATCGCTTCGACGATCGTATGCGCACCGCAGACGGCGATATTCGATTCGCCGCGCCCGGTCGATCCCGCGGACCCCGTCTCATCGGTGAACAATCCCGCACCGATGATCGGACTATCGCCGACGCGCCCGGCGAGTTTGAACGCCATGCCGGAGGTCGACGTGCACGCTCCGAGTCGGCCGTCTTTGGTGCGTGCGGAGAAATGCACCGTGCCGGTGATGCCGAACCAACGCTTCACATGCGCGGGAATCTCCTCAGCGGCCGGAGACAACCAGAAGTCCTTTTCCGAATGCGACCGCTTCCAGTACATCCAAATCTCGCGCGCCTCGGGGGTGAGGAGGTCTTCCTCCTTGAACCCTTGTGCTTTCGCGAATGCGAGCGCGCCGTCTCCCACGAGCATCGCGTGCTTCGTGCGCTTCATCACGAGCCGCGCGACGGCCGCCGGATTGCGGATGCGCCGCAACGAGGCGACCGCCCCGCACAGGCCCGATGAACCGTCCATCACCGACGCGTCGAGTTCGACCTCTCCGAGTTCGTTCGGCAAGCCGCCGTAGCCGACGCTGTGATCCGTCGGATCGTTCTCGACGACCTCCGCACCCAAGACCGCGGCATCGACGGGATCCGCGCCCGCGACGAGCGCCGCATACGCCTTCGGGAGCGCGTGCGGCAGCGCGTTGTGCGACGCCACCATCACCGGATCCCCCGCGGGCACGAAGATTTCCGGGCCACGCGCCGACTGCGGCAGCCCTTCCGTCAACGACGCGGCGGCGAGACCGGCACCTGCGGCCAAGAACGAACGGCGATCCATGGATCCTTGCATGACGTGTCCCTCGGGATGCGGAGCATACAATCGGGACCAACCCCATGGGTCGCTTCACCACACTCCTCGTCCTCGTCGCCGCCGTCGCCGCGGGACAGGCGGACCGCAACGACTTCGAGCGCTTTCTCTCGGCCTCGGAAGCCGATGCCGCGCAACGCGTCGAGCCGCTCCTTCGCGTCGCGGATACCGACCTCGCACGTTGGGCCGGTGAACGCGTCGCGACGGCCGCTCCGGGTGCCCATCTTCATCGCCATCCGGGCGACGGCCCCGACGCGCTCGTCATACTTCCGGTCGGCGTCGCGTTTCCGCGCACCTGCCTGATCTCCCCCACCGCTCCCCGCGGCCTCGACGCCTTCGAGTTGCGCGCGGCGGGCGCACCCTTTCTCGCCGCGGGTCACGCGCTCGTCGCACCGATACGGCGCTCGGCCTCCGGGCCGATCGATATCGACGCGGGTTGGATCGTCGGCGTCGAACGGGCGTTGGGACTTTCCCACGAAGGACGCGTCGCCGTCCTCGGAACGCCGTGGAGCGAACTCGCGCTCAAATCCCTCGACGTCTTCGGCCACGCGATCGGCGCGTTTCACGTGGGACTGCTCGGAGAGGCGAGCGGATTCGACACGAGCGCGGCCGCACCGTTGCGGCATCAACACTGGGTCTTCGAACACGGCACCGCCTTGCACCCCGACACCGTCCGCGCCTTGCGCGCCTTCGCGGCGGATGCGGCGTTCTACGGGGTCGTCCGCGAGTCGTTCGTCGATCCGACCTTCGATCTTCGGCCGTCGTCGGCCTTGCGCAAAGCCGCCCGCTCGTCGGAACTCGCCGCCCGTCGTCCATCGGCGTCGCCCTTCAAACTCGATGCGAAATCCGCATGGCTCCCGATCGGACGCACGGGCGTGATCGCCCGCGCACGCACGAACGGCACATCGATCGTCGTCGAACACACCCCCGACGGATCGACCACCCTGCGCGTCGACAACCTGCTCCCCGGCGACGCGATCGAGGTTCGCATCGCCGACCTCGCGGCCGACCGAAGCCCCCTCGAACCGCCCTCGTCCTTCGACCTCCCTTCGACGCCCACCGCGTCGCTCCGCATCCCCGAACACCTCCGCCTCGAACGCGAGCCCGCGGACCCTCGACGCGATGCGCTCTACGCCTTCCGCATGTCACTCCACCTCGGTTGGCGGGTGACGTCGGTCCGGCACCTCCGTGTCCTCAACTGAGGACACTCTGTCCCCGCAGGCGGACGCCCCGCCCCACCGTGGGCGTCGGATCCTCGGAAAGCGCGACATCCCTCACGGCGGCACGCCCCATGCTGTTATTCTGATCGCGAAGGGAGCTCTCCCTTCCGCACCGGAGGCTTGCGTCATGAAGTTGGTCCCTCTCCGCGTCGCTCTCGCCGCGCTCATCACCATGTCGATGATCGCCGCTCAGGACCCTCGTCGTCCGTCGATCGGCGACGGCGGCACGACGCCGTCGGGACGCCCGATCCCGTCTTCACCGAAGCCGAGCCCGGCCCCCGCACCGCGCTACAACCCGCCCGCTCCGAGCCCCTCCCCGACACCGCGCGCGACGCCCATGCCGACGCCGGCCCCCGCGCCGCGTGCGAATCCGACCCCGTACAAGGCACCGCCCTCCACTCAGGATCCCGTCAAACCGGCTCCGATTCCGCGCGCTCCTCAGCCCACGACGCCCCCGCCTTCGAAGTGGCGCGAACCGTCGAAGCCGATCGACTCCGATCCGGTACGTCCGCGTTCGGTCGAAACGCCGCGCGCGCTGCCTCCCCAGGACCCGAAGCCGTTCCCCAAAGCCGAACCGCGCCCCACGCCCAAGGTCGATCCGAAGCCCGAGCCCAAGCCGGTCCCGCGTTTCGATCCACCGAAGCCCACGCCCAAGCCGGTTCCGCGTTTCGATCCGCCGAAGCCCGAACCCAAGCCGGTC
>CAIWVZ010000248.1 GCA_903916245.1 uncultured Planctomycetota bacterium
CGTCGCCGCCACGCGGGTGATCTGTTCGCGCACGGCGGCGATCGCTCCCGCGTCGCCGATGATCGGCGGGCGCGACAGGTCGCTCGGCGGCGTCGACTCGCGCGGCGATTCGCCGCGGGTCCGGGCCTCTTCGACCGCCGGGAGGAGGACTCCGGCGAGACGCTCGGCGAATACCGGCTTCTCGAGGACGTCGAGAGCGCCCTCGCGGACCGCTTCGACCACGGCGCGCGTGTCCGGGAACATCGCGGTCATGACGATCACCGGTGCGTCGGTACGGGCACGGAGTTCGCGCACGAAGTCGATGCCCAATCCGTCGGCGAGGCGCTGTTCGACCACCACCGCATCGGGCATCCGCTCGTCGACGAGACGACGAGCCGTGAGGAGATCGGACGCACCGCGCACGGCGAAACCCTCGACTCCGAGAGTCGGGGTGACGTCCGCGAGGAAGCTCGGATCGGGGTCGACGATGAGAGGCGAATGGCGTGAGGTCATGTCGGTATTCCGGACAGCACCGGCTGCTCCAGCCGGGGCCCACGTCGCGTGGACAAACACTTCTTCGACCATTCCTTTTCCGGACTGAAGCAATTTCCGACGGTTCCTTACCCGGATAGCCGTTTTCCCCGACACCCCCCCTCCCGCCCCGCCCCCCCCTTCAGCGTCGAGGCGGAAGTTCCGAAAAGACGGATGGAGGTGGGGAGTCTTCATGGCCGAATCGTCGCGTATTTCCTTCGGTGGGCTCGCTTCGGGTCTCGATACCCGCGCGATCATCGACGCGTTGGTTTCGGTCCGTAGGGTCCCCGTCCAACGGCTCGCGGTCGCCAAGCAGAAACTCGAACGCCAGCGCACGGAATTTTCGACCTTCTCGACCAAGATCGAGGCCCTTCGGTCGAAACTCCGCGACATCGACACCGTTTCCGAACTCGGCTCGACGAAGGCCGCGACGACGGACGCCGCGGTGGTCAACGCCACGACGGGCGGGGCCGCCGTCGCCGGGACGTGGACGGTGCAAACCACCAGTCTCGCCCGCTCCGAAGTCCAAGGATCCAACGGCTTCGCCGGAAAGACCGGCGTCTCGGTCGGCACGGGGATGATCCGCATCAACGCCGGAGGCTCGGACTACGAGATCACGGTGGGCGGCGCGGGCGATCTCGAAACCATCCGCGACGCGATCAACGCGTCGGGAGCTCCGGTCACCGCATCCGTGGTGGCGGACGGGACCGGCGCGACACCCTGGCGCCTCGTCCTCAACGCTCGCGAGACGGGCACCGCGGGCACCTTCACCGTCGACCTCTCCGCATTCACGATCGACGCCCCGGCGTTCACCATCGGCCAATTCTCCGCAGCCTCCGACGCGGTCTTCTCGGTCAACGGCCTGGCGCTGACGCGGTCGAGCAACACGATCGACGACGTCGTCGCGGGAGTCACGTTCACCCTCGGCAAGGACAACGCGGGAGCGACGATCACCGTCAGCCGCGATCCCGAGAAGCTCAAGTCGAAAATCCAGGACGTCCTCGGGGCCTACAACGACGTCATCGCCGAGGTCAAAGCGCAATCCACCGCGGCCGACCGCAACGACGGCGCCGTGCTCTACGGTGATTCGATCCTCGAAACAATCCGCCGGACGCTTCGTACACGCGTCGACGCCACCGTCGCCGCCGCGGGTTCCGAGATCAACAACCTCGCTCGGCTCGGCATCGTCACCGACGCCGCCGGGAAACTCAGCCTCGACGGCACGAAGTTCGACGCGGCTCTCGCGAGCGACTACGACGGCGTCGTGAAGGTCTTCACCGACCCTTCCGAAGGCTTCGCACCGCGTCTCACGTCCGATCTCACGACGCTGACCACCACCACCTTCACCCGTCGCACCACGAGTCTGACGGAACGTATCGGAGATCTCGACGATCGGATCTTCGACCTCAACGCGCAACTCGACAAGTACACCGAGTCGCTGCAGGCGAAGTACGCCCGACTCGAACAGGTGATGTCCCGCCTGCAGTCGCAGCAGGGAACCCTCGGCAACTTCACGAGCGGCCTCCGCTGAAAATGGGCACCATGAACCACGCATCGAGGAATCCCGTGGACGCCTACGTGACGAACGCCGTCATGACGGCCGGTCCGGTGAAGCTCGTCGTCCTGCTCCTCGACGGTGCCGTCGCCGCCGTCGACCGAGGATGCCGATGCGTGGAATCCGGCGACGCGCCGGGAGCCCGTGCGGCGTTCATGAAGGCGTGGGACATCGTCGCCGAACTTCGCGCGACCCTCGACGCCGAGCGGGGCGGCCCCGTCGCGGGCGACCTCTACGCGTTGTGGAGCTTCACGTTGACGAAACTCGGTGAAGCCAAGATCGACGCCGACGTCGCCAAGGCCCGCGAAGCCCGCGGCGTTCTCGCGACCGTCCGCGAAGGATTTCAAGGCATCCTCCATGCCGGAAACTGACGTCGCCTTCGAAGCCGTCCGGCGACTCCGGACGACGAGCACGCTCCTTCTCGACGCGATCGAGCGGGACGACGTGGACGGATTGCTTCGATGGTCGGAGGCCTTCGACCGCGGACTCGCCGCGCTCGAAACGCTTCCGCCGACTTCGGTCCACGACGACGCGATTCGTGATCTCCGGACCATCCACTCCCGCATTCTTCAAGGCGTTTCGGGTCTCCTCTCCGCGACCTCCGCCGAAATCGGCGCCGCGCGGCTCGCGAAGGCCCGGCTCGCACGTCTCCGGCACGCGGGCCCCGCGGTCGGTGAAACCCTCACGATGGACACCTGAACATGACGACTTCCGCAGACCATCCGCATACCGGAAGCGACGCCGCCGAACTCCGTCTGAAGGCGATCGCCGCCGAACTCGACGCCGGAACGACGACGGCGTCGGTTTGGAACGCGTGGCGCGACGCCGCTCTCGAATGCCGCGATCCGCGCGGGGCGCTTCGATGGCTCATCGGGCATCTCGACAGCCGCGGCCACGAAGGTCTCGGATGGCAGGCGGGCGCGGAAGTCCTTCTCGCCCTCGGCGTTCACGGCGACGCGACGACTTGGTTCATGACCGCGGCCCGTCGCGGTGCCGCCGGCACCACGTGCATGGCGCGCGCGGCCGTATGCCGTTGGCGCGCCGGCGATCTCGAAGCGGCATGGACCTTGGCACAGGAGGGGCTTCCCCATCCGCACGCGCACGCGGTGCTCGCGGCGTTCTCGCGGTCGCACGGGGGCGACATTCCCGAAGGTCCGCTGACGGACGACCCCGCGGTCGCCGACATCGTGGCCCGCGCCCGCCGCCGCGTCACGACGACCTGACCGTCAGGCGTCGTCGCGGCCGGGATGGTCGCGGCGTTCCATCTCGTCGGACTCGAGGGCTTCGGCCCACCACGTCGCGTCGTCGCGCAACGCGCCGCCCTCCGCTTCCGCGCGAAGCCGGAAGAGGAACCAGGCGTCCTCGAACCAGTCGCGTGCGGTCATCGACGGAGAGAACCGTCGGCGGGTCCCGGGTTTCGAGGCGAACCGCTTTTGCGCGTGGAACATCTGACGGACGCGATAGGTGTCCTTGCGCGCCATACGCAAACGCGCGGCGATGGGCGACAATCCGTCCTCGATGTCGAGCGACATTCCGCGAGGCGGCCCTTCCTCGATTTCACGTTCGAAGAGCGGAGCGAAGAACACCGAGAAAAGGCGGGCGTTCGATACAGGTTCCCCCGCGGTGACCGCGGCGTCGAACGCCGCCAAGAGATTCCACCACGCGTCCCAGGCGCCGCGATCGCCGCGGCGCGCCCACGCGTCGAGGACTTCGTGAACCTCCGGGCAAAGATCCTCCATCATTCCGGTACGGATGAGGAGCCGCGCGGCGTCCCGCGCTCCGCCGAGATTCATGAGTCGCAGAATCTCCTCGAGGAGACGCGGCGGAGCGGCTTTCCGCAGTTCCGTCCGACAATCGATCAACGCCTCGTAGACGTCGTCGGCGAGCATGAAATTGAGACGGCTCGCGAACTTGATCGCGCGCAACATGCGGACCGGATCTTCGCGGAAGCGCACCCAAGGGTCGCCGATGGTCTCGATCGTCCGACGGTTCAGATCGCGCAGGCCGCCGACGAAGTCGATGACCCGGTGTTCGGCGAGGTCGTAGAAAAGGCCGTTGACCGTGAAGTCTCGACGGAAGGCGTCTTCGGCGGGCGTGCCGAAGGTGTTGTCCTGATGGATCAACAGATCCTTGGCGTCGGTCGGCTCGAGCGCGGAACGGAAGGTCGAGACTTCGAGGACCTTGTCCGGAAACGTCACGTGGACCAACCGGAAGCGACGACCGATGATGCGACTGTTGCGGAACAGACGCTTCACCTGACGCGGCGTCGCCGACGTCACGATGTCGAAGTCCTTCGGACGCCCGCCGAGCAAAAGGTCGCGGACGCATCCGCCGCAGAGGTACGCCGTGAACCCGGACCGCGTAATGCGGTCGATCACACGGGTCGCCTCGGGGCACAACGACAGCGTGCCGTCCGCGACGGCGGTGTCGATCACCCCGCGATCGACGGCGCTCGGGAGATCGCCACGGTGTGCCGCGGCACCGGCGACCACGTCGCCCCGGACGGGTGACCGCCCTCGCCGACCTTCTTTCGCTTGCGCGCGCGGGGCCGCCGAGGGTCGCGCGGCGGGCTTCACGTCGGCTTGAATCAGGCGGGGTCGTCGGAAGGAACGCATCGGGGTCGACAGTCTAGCAGCCTGCTAGGATTCCGCAGACGGAGACGCTTTCGATGGCCGACGTGAAATGTCCGAAGTGCCGGGCCGAATTCACCGTGGATTTCGAGCCGGGAACCGAATTCGAGTGCGGCGCGTGCGACGCGATCGTCGTCGCGCCGGAACCGACGGCGAAGGCCGCCGCTCGCCTCGCCGGCCGAACCGCGGCCGCATCGCGGCGTCCCGCGGCCCCGACGTCGGCCAAGAAGGGACCGCCCGTGCCCCTGCTCGTCGGAGGCGGTGCGGTGCTCGTCCTCGCGGCGTTCTTCCTCCTCTCGGGCGGCGACGAGCCCAAGCCCGACACGAAGGCCCCCTCGACCGTCACCGCGGCTCCGCCGAAGCCGGTCGAGCCTCCGAAACCCGTACGCCCCTCCGATCCGTTCGAAGCGGCCCGTTTCGACGCCGCGCAACCGGGCGCGTCGGCCGAAGTCGTCATGACCCTCGCCGACATGGCGTGGGAGAAGGCCGAAGCCGCCGCGAAAGACGGCAACGCGTCCGCCGAATCCCGCTTCCGCTCCGAGGCGGGCGAAGCGTACGCGTCGATCCTGAAGAAGAACGGCGACGACGCGAAAGCCCGTGAGCGACTCGGGTTCGTCCGATTCGATCGCGAAGCGGCGAATGCCGCCCTCGCCCAACCGTGGATGACGAAGTCTCTGCGGTCCGCCGTCGAAGAGGTCGTCGAAACGCTCGAGGAGAAACTGGGCGATCGGCTGTCGAAACCCGTCTGGGTCTCGACGCGCGACGCGCAGATCGGCAAGACGGCGAAGGAATGGAAGGTGCTCGGTCCGCGACTCGCGGCCCGGGAGGCCGCGTGGAAATCCCGCGCGACCGATCCGTTCTACCGCTCGGCGGAAAGCGTCGCCGCGGCGATCGAAGCGGACGTCGGACGCAAGTTGCGGCGGGCCGAAGTCGACGGCGACTGCTTCCGCGTCTACATCGAAAAGCCCTACGTCTGTCTCGTTCAACGGGACAAGGTCGGCGGCGAAGATCGCATCGCCGATCGTTGGATGGAGACGCTCCTTCAGTTGAAGGACGTCTTCTACGAGCGGTTCGGCGAGCCCTTGGCGCTCGCGCCGATGGAGAAGCCGACGCCGGTGCTCGTGCTCCGTACGGACATCGACTACACGAAGTACATGCGCCTCAGCGACCCGCGCGCGCAAATCACGTCGCTCGCGCACTACGAACCGTGGTCGAATCGCCTCGTCACTTGGGTCGAAAAGGACGCCGCGTTCCTTTCGAAGAACGAGAAGGGCATGACGGAAGAAGAGGTGCGCACCACCCTCTTCCACGAAGGCACCCACCAACTCATCGACTTCAACACGAAGGCGAAAACGCCGATGCTCGCGATGGCGCAGGCGCTCTGGTTCAGCGAGGGCATCGCGGACTATTTCGGGGGCCACGGCCGCAAGTGGAACGAAGACCTTCAGAAGTGGGACTACGAACCGGGCCTCATCAACACCGAGCGCATCGACTCGCTCACGTCGTCGAAGGAACGGGAGAACCTCATCCCGCTGCGTGAACTGCTCGGGTACCGCCGGGCGGATTACGTGAAGGAGAAGGAGGACACGCGGATGCAGCTCAAGATCCTGAACGCCTACGCGCAGGGCTGGCTCCTCTGCTATCTGCTCGCGAATCACAACGACGGTCGCGATCGGGCGAAGTTCGACGAATACGTGAAGCGCGAACTTTCCGGTCAGACGGGCGAGTCGACGTTCAAAGCGGTGTTCGGCCCCGACGCGGTCGAACGCGTCGAGAAAGATCTCCTCCAACTGATCGACGAGCTCGGCAAGGCGAAGAAGGAAGAGCGGATCGTCAACGGACGCCTGCGAAAGTAGTCCGCGCCGATCACATGCCCCACGCCTCCGGTCAACCGACCGGGGGCGTGTACGTTTTTTCACCCCGAATGTAAGGGCAGTCTTCGGGGAAGATCATCGTGAACAAACCTTCGGGTACGGACGTGCAGCCCGGCTCGGCGCGGAATCGGTCGGGATACGCGACGCAGGTCCGCGTCGTGGCGTCGAGGAAGCGGCACGGAGTCTTCGTCAGCGTGATGCGCCCGTCGACGACGACTTTCTCCGTGCAGCATCGACCGCACTGACGACAAATCGCCTCCCACACTTCCGGAGGAATGCCGCGAGGATCCATGTCAGCGCTCCACCTTCACGGCGTCGGGCAGCACGAACTTCCAACCGCAAGGCGAACGACCGTCCGTCGGGACGAGCTTCTCCAACGTCGCCACGACAGGACCGAAGGCCACCTTGCGCGGGGTCCCTTCCGCGTCGATCCACAGCGTGGCCTCGCCCTTCCCCTCTCCTCCGAGCGGAGAGAGTTTGATCTTGTGCCGCGTGACGTCGCGACCGTCGAGGCGCGCCGGAATCCCCTCGCCGAGCGACGCGGTACCCGCGTCCACCGAACCGAGGACGCGGCGCAACGCGTCGAGGACGCCGAGCACCGCCCGTTCGCGGCCTTCGAGCTCCGAGAGGGATACGGGCCGCACCTTGCGGTCGCCCGCCTCCCACCAAGCTTCCGTAGCGTCGTACCCCAAATGACCGATCCGATCCTTGGGCAAGGGCACGAGTTCTCCGGGCCCTTCACCGTTGCCGGGAACGAACGCCCATCCCTTCATCGCGAGATGAAACTGTCCGCCGGGACCGAGCGTCGCCGTCATCGACGGAAGTGCGCCGCCGCGTCCCGCCAATCGGGACACGAGATCGAGAGCGGGAGCACCGATTTCGGCCTTCCACCACGCCACTCGGGAAACGGGCGGCGACACTCCGTCCTCGCGGAAGAACCGCAGCCCGACGACGGCGACCACCACCGATGCGGCGACGACCCACGGAAGAAGACGACGACGGCGATCGGCGGCCTCTTTGCGAGCGGCGACCGCAACG
>CAIWVZ010000249.1 GCA_903916245.1 uncultured Planctomycetota bacterium
CGGCCGGCGCGCCGCCGAGCAAGGTTCCTCGAAGGACGCGCAGAGACACGCCCGCCACCGAAACGATGTCGCCCTCGCCGAAGGAAGCCTGCGAGACCTCCTGGCCGTTCACGGCGACACCCCCCCCGGCGAGATCAGTGATCTTGAAGCGCTCGCCCTCGAGGGGGGTGATACGCGCGTGCACGAGCGAAACGCCCGGCGCGTCGATCCTCACGTCGCAGGAAGTGTCGCGGCCGACGACGAGAGTCGCCATCGACAAGCGCGCGCGTTCCTTGCCGTCCGCATCGAAAAGTCGCAGTCGGTTCGCCATGCGGGCGACATCCTACGCATCCGCGCGCGCCGTAACCGCCCGAGCGGCCCGTCCCCTCTCAGACGATGTTGCCCGAAATGAGGGCGGCGGCCTGCAGATAGAGGTGGTAGACGAGCAGCACACCGTAGAAGCCCATGAGAACCCGCAGTGCGGGCCTTACGGCCATGAACTTCTTGTGGAGCACGAGGAAGAGGAGGCAGCCGCCGACGGCGACCGACTTCGCGCCGACGAACGATCCCGTCCCGGCGTCGAGGAGGGCTTTGGCGATCGGGTTGGCTTCGACGCCCCCGTATCCGAGGTAGACGAGCGTCAGCCAGGCGTCGAGCACGTTCAGGATGAGAATCACCGAAACGACGACGAGATCGCTGGCCTCGTAGCGATCGACGTAAATGTTGCGGTCTTCTCCGCGCCGACGACCGCGGGCGCGGGTTCCCCAGAAGTTCCACTTCGAGAGCATCCGGGTCGGCTTGCTCCGTCGGTCGGCGCCGCTGCGACGCTCGACGAACGGCCACCGGCCGTAGAGCCCCACCAAGTCCGCGACCGCATCCGGTCGAGGGGGGGCGAACTTCGAAGGGGTCGGTGACGGGTCGGACATCGGTCGAGACCTCCCTTTTTATCGTCTTCGGACCCGATTTGTCCAAAACTCCTTCCGCCGCAGCGGGTTATCGGTCGAAAATGTCCCCCGGATCGCGGATCATCCGCGAAACCCCTTCCGTAAGGCGAATCGACCATGGCCACCCCCTCCCCCCTCATCCTCGCCGACTCCGACACCTCCCGCATCGAGCGCGCCGCGAAGGCGCTCAAGGCCGCGGGGTTCCACGTCACGTCGTCGACGGCCGCCACCTCGGCGCTCGACGTCGCGAAGCGTCACCCGGGCCCGGTGACCATCATCGAAGCCCACCTCGCCGACGGCGAGGCGGGGGCGAAGTCCGCGCCCTCCCTGCTCGACGACCTCGCGTCGGGACCGAAGAACGACAACCCCGTCCTGCGGCACATCACCGACCCGATCACCAGTCTTTGGAACGGGCCCTACACCTCGATCAAACTCGCCGAAGAGATCAAGCGCGCCCGGCGTTTCGGCACCGCTCTTTCGGTCGTCGCCCTCGCCTTCGACGGCGCCCCGATCGCCGATGCCGAGGTCAAAAAGCGCCTCCTCACCACGGTCGCGGGCATCCTCCTCTGCGAATCCCGCGACATCGACCACGTCGGGCGCAACGACGACGGCTTCGTCCTCGTGCTCCCGCAGACGGACATCAGCGGCGCCGCCGTGATGACGGCCCGCGTCCTCGCGACGGTCGAGAAGCGTTCCCTGTCGGCCCCCGAGGTGATGGGAATCGTCACGATGTCGGCCGGGGTGGCGGGCTTCTCCGCCGAATCGACCCCCGCGCCCGAAGACCTTACGGCGCACGCGGAAGCGGCGTTGGGGCAATCCCGACGCACCGGGGGCAACCGGGTCACGAAGTGGTCCCCGCCGTCCTGACCGCCTCTTCATCCCGTTTTTGCTTGACGCCCCACCGCCCGCCCTTACGATAAACGACCCATGAGCCGCACGTCCCGTCTCGCCTCGCTCCTTCTGTTCTGCGCCGTCCTCGGCGCGGGTCTCAAGGTCGTCGCCGCCCACGGCCGAGGCAATCGATACCGCGATCAGTCGAGGCGTCGAGTTTTTGCTGGAAGTGCAAAACAAGGATGGTTCGTGGGGAAC
>CAIWVZ010000250.1 GCA_903916245.1 uncultured Planctomycetota bacterium
ACGTCGAGGGTCGCCGTGGCTTCGTCGAGAATCAACACCGGAGGATCGTGGACGAGGACGCGGGCGAGACGCACCTTTTGACGTTGTCCGTCGGAAAGTTTTCCGCACGGCATATCGAGAAAGCTCCCCATCGAAAGCAGCGAAGCGAGCACGTCGATGCGCTCGCGGATCGACGCCGGCGTCATCCCGTGGAGTTCCCCGAAGAAACCGACCAGTTCGCGGGCGGTCGAGCGTTCGTACAGTCCCGCGACGCCGGAGAGGAATCCCATCCGCCGACGCGCCCGCTGCGGATCCGACGCGACGTCGACGCCGTCGATGACGATCGATCCTCGGGTCGGAGACAACGTCGTCGCGAGGATGCGGAGCATGGTGGTCTTCCCCGCCCCGTTCGGACCGAGAAGTCCGAAGATGCGACCGGGACGACATTCGAACGAAACATCCTTAAGCGCTTCGACCACGCCCCGCTTCGGGTCGTCGAAGACCTTCGCCACGCCGCGGACGACGACGACGGGATCCATGTCAGGACTGCCAGTCGGCGACGACGACCGTGATGTTGTCGCGGCCCCCCGCGTCGTTCGCGGCGTCGACGAGCGCGCGGGCACGGTCCTCGGGCCCGCCGCCCGCGGCGAGGATCCGGCCGATATCCGCGTCGGAGACCATGTCCGTGAGTCCGTCCGAGCACAGGACGTAGACGTCGCCCCGTCGCGGGGTCTCCACGCCGAGTTCGGGCTTGACGTCCCGATACGAGCCGAGCGCCCGCGTGATCACGTTCTTCTGCGCCGACTTCGCGGCTTCTTCGACCGTCAACGTGCCTTGATCGAGTTGCGCTTGAACCAACGAATGGTCGCGCGTGACTTGAGTCAACACGCCGTCCCGACGGCGATAGATGCGGCTGTCGCCGACGTGGCACCGTACGAGTTGGTTGCCGACCTCGACGAGAACGAGGAGCGTCGTCCCCATTCCCGCGTAGCGCTCGTCTGCGCGCGCCTTCACCCAGATCGCGTTGTTCGCGTCGCGTACCCAACCGTCGAGGATGTTGCACGCGAGAACCGTTCGGTCCTGCTGCGGGAGACGGGAGGCGGAGGCGGGCCACGCTTCGACGAACGACCACGTGAGGATGTCGACCGCCATCGTGGACGCGACTTCACCGTAGAGACGCCCGCCCATGCCGTCGGCGAGGATGGCGGCGCGCTGGTCGGCGAGCACGCCGAAGCGGTCTTCATTCTCGTTCCGCTTGCGCCCCTTGTCGGTGCACCCCGCCATCGTGAGCATGCGACTGCGTTCCTCCGACCATCATGGTCGGTCTCTCGCTACGACCCGTCAAGCACCCGCTTCGTTCTCGCGGGGTGTTTCGATGCGGATGCCGTGGCGGCTGCGAAGTCGGGCGACGTCCTGCGGCTTGAGCGCGGCTTCGGCGGACTTCGGTCGCGCCGCGAGCGCCGCCGACTTGATCGCGTAGCGCGCGGAGATTCCGGCGTAGACGAGCCAGTTCACGAAGAACGGATACTGATCCACCAAGTGCTTTTTGTGAAACAGGATCATCGAACGGTGGAAGTGCCAGTTCATCCGATGCGGATCCTTGCGCACGGACGCGCCCTTGTGATGGATGACGCGATGGTCGCCGACGTACCAAACGGCCCAGTCCTTCTCCTTCATGCGGTAGGCCCAATCGAGGTCCTCGCCGAACATGAAGAACTCCTCGTCGAGGCCGCCCACGTCCTCGACCGCCTCGCGACGCACCATCATGAACGCGCCGACGACCGAATCGACTTCGAAGCGCCCCGACGGATCGTCCGCCATGCGGCTGTACCCGCCGAGCGCTTTCGGGAACATGCGATCGAGTCCGGTGAACCGCGCGAAGGCCGTGATCGGCGTCGGAAACGTGCGTTTGCAGGCTTCGTCGAGTCGTCCGTCGGGACGGTCGACGCGACAGCCCGCCATCCCCACGCGCGGATTGTCGTCCAAGAACCGCGCCATCGGTCCGAGGGTGTCCGGAGGGATGAGCGTGTCGGGATTGAGCAACAACACGTAGCGCCCCTTCGACTCGCGGAGCGCGCGGTTGTTCGCCTTCGCGAAACCTTCGTTGGTGGCGTTCGCGATGAGACGCACTCGGGGGAACGCGGCCGCCACGGCCGCCGGCGTGTCGTCCGACGACGCGTTGTCGACGACGAACACCTCGATCGCGAGTCCATCCGTCGCCGTGAACAACGACCCCAGACACGCGAGGAGCAGATCCTTCGTGTTGAACGACGCGACGAGAACGGAGAGGTCCGGCCTTGAGTCGACTGAAGTCATGCTTGCGGACGATGGCGCCGACGTGCGAGCGTCGCACCGAGCCCCGCGACCACATCGAGGTACGCGGGGATCGTCCCCTTTTCCTTGACCAAGAGATAGCCGAAAACGGCGGTCTCCTGCAAGACGAGAAAAGGGAGTCGCATCAAAAGGCCGAAGACTCCGACGTTCTTGAGCATGGTCCACCAACGATTGCGGAGCGACCAACGACGCACCCGCGCGGGCATCGCCGCGCGCCCTCCCGGCCTGAAACCACGGTCATGCACGCCGGAGGCCTCGGGGACGAACAGCACGCGACGTCCCGAACGGCGCAAACGCAGGCCGAAATCGACGTCCTCGTAGTAGGCCATGAACCGGGTATCGAAGACTTCGCCGGCGCCGTCCGCGGCCCCCTTCGCATCCTCGACACGCAGGAGCGCCGCGGCGAAACAGGGGGCGTCGACCGTGTCGACCACACACGGCGAGAGGACGTCGGCGCCGCCGTCGCGGTCGCGGGCCCGCAACCAAAGCGGATGGACGACCACGCCGCGGGAATCCACCGTCCCGTCGGGACGCCGGAGATGAAAGGCCGCGGCACCCGCGTCGCGACGCGCGTCGAGCGTGCGCACCGCGGCCGAAACCGCGTGGGGGTCGAGTCGACAATCCGGATTCAGCGTCAAGAACCAACCGCCCTTCATGCCGCGCATCTCGGATTCGAGCGCTCCGGCAAGACCGAGATTCTCCGCGTGGCGGACGACACGCAGCGCCTCGACCGCGCCCGAAGGTGGCGCTACGTCGGGCGACGCCCCCGACGCGCCGTTCTCGATCCACACAACTTCAAGTCGGACACCGACCTGCGTCCGCAGCGCGTCGATCGCGGAGACGACCCGCGGATCCGGGCCGAGTGTCACGACGACGCAACGAACCTGCGGAATCAACGGATCCATCCCCGCTCGCGGTACCATGCGGCGGTGCTGCGGGCGCCCTCGTCGAGGGCGATGCGGGTTTCGAATCCGAGTTCCCGGCGCGCGCGATCGACGTCACACACCCAACCCGGTGCGACGATTTCCGGAATCTTGTCGAGCGTGACCAGCGGCGGTCGGGACATCAGCGGTTTGACCAGCGACCCGCCGGCGGCGATGACCCACGCGATCGGCGTCGGGATACGGGGACACCACGGATCGCGACCGACGGCGCGCCCGATTCTCTCGGCGATTTCAGGCCACGTGTACGCAATCGGTTCGGCGATGTTGAAGACACGCGACCGGCGCGAACGCCCGTTCCAAACGGCGAGAATCCCGCGCGCGAGATCTTCGGCGTGGACGATCGAATAGCGCGCACCCGTCGGGCCCGTCACCGGAACCACGCCGCGCGCCGCCATGCGAAACATCTCGAGCATGTCCCTTTCGCCGGGCCCATAGACGATGGGAGGACGCACGATGCACCAGTCGATCGTCGAAACGGTGTCCCTCAACGCCCGCTCGCCCGCCAGTTTCGATCGTCCGTAGGGCGTGACCGGGCGTGTGTGGGCTTCCTCGTCGACGGCGCCGTCCGCCGAGGAGGGGCCAGCCGCGGCGAGACTCGACACGTAGACGAACACGCCGTCGGGCCGAACCGATTCGAATGCGCGAGCGGCACGGGCGACCCCGTCCGCATTGGCCCGAAGAAATTCCGACTCGTTTCGGGCTCGGGTCAACGCCGCGAGGTGAATCACGCCGTCGAGCCCCTCGAAGGCGCGCGCGAGTGCCCCCTCGTCGAGGAGGTCCGCGGAGCGTATTTCCGCTTCCGGAACGGACAACCGCGCACGATCGGTACCGGGGCGCACCACCGCGACGGGCCGCATTCCGGCGGTCAAAACCGCGGAAAGTACGTGCCCGCCGATGAATCCGGCCGCGCCGGTCACCCCGATCTTCATTCCGGTTTCCATGGGATTGTCCCTTCCCTAGGATACCGGGGGTGTTAAAACCGCCCTCGTGGCAGAGGCTCCCCGAGGGCTCGCGCGGGTCGGCACGGTCGACTCCCGCCCCCCTCCCCGGCGCTCCTTTGCCGCGCAACACGAACTCGGTTCTCAGGGGACACCCTCTCAGTGGATCTCTTCGACAAGTGCAGCCGCTTCACCCGGGCCAAGGAGCTCATGGCTCAGGGTCTGTTCCCGTATTTCCGGGCGCTGTCCGCGAACGAATCGACGCGCGCGCGCGTCAACGGTCGGGACATGGTCATGGTCGGGTCGAACAACTACCTCGGTCTCACCCACGATCCGCGCGTCGTCGAAGCGGCGGTGAAGGTCACCGAAGAGTTCGGAACGTCCTGTACCGGGTCGCGGTTCCTCAACGGCAC
>CAIWVZ010000251.1 GCA_903916245.1 uncultured Planctomycetota bacterium
ATTGTCGGCGGGCATCGTCCTGCACGGCGTCGTGCGCGACAGGCAGGGGAAGCCGATCGAAGGGGTCGAGGTCCGCGTGCGCCCGCAGCTCGCCGGACCCGACGAGAAGCCGATTCCGGCACTTCCCGGAAAGCCGTGGTCCGGCTCGTGCATGACCGACGCGGCGGGCAACTGGTGGCTACGTGTCGTGCCGGGGCCCGTTCGTCTCTTCGCGGCGCATCCCGACTACGTGCCGACCTCGTCGTCGACGTTGAACCTTCCGATCGCGGTCGAAGCGGACGTGCCCGATCTCGTGATGACGCGGGGAGGAACGCTGCAGGGCGTGGTCACGCGTTCCGACGGGGCCCCCGACGGAGCCGCGACGATCGAAGCGTGGCTCGACGGGACCGAAGAGCCTGCGATCCTCGCGGCCTCCACGCGCGCCGACGGCGTGTACGCGTTCACGGGGCTCACGCCGGGACGTTGGCGGGTGAAGATCACCCGACGCGACGGGAACTTCACGGGCGAGGGTGACGACCCGTCGCGAGTCCGGACCGTCATGGTCGACACCGACGCTCCCGCGCGCGCCGATTTTTAGGCGCGCGGTTCGCCGGGGGCGTCGGGAAGTTCGGTCGGATCGACCGGGTCGCCCGCGATTCGGTAGGAACCCGTGAGCCAACGGCCCAAGTCCACCATCCGGCAGCGCTCGGAACAGAAGGGCGCGTGTCGACGCGCTTCGTCGGGAACGGAACCGCGCGGCGGGAGGACGCCGCGACAGGTCGGGCAGCGCGCGCCGTCGTTCACGTTCCGCAGCCGCCCGTGCCGCAATCGGGCTTCGCGCAGCCACCGCCGCCCGAGTCCGACTTCTCGCCCGCCTTGAAGGAGTCGGAGCGGTAGTCGGTCTGATAGAAGCCGCTTCCTTTGAAGAGGAAACCGGCTCCCGCACCGAAGAGGCGGCGCGCCGAACGCGCTTTGCACGACGGGCACGCCTTCACCGGGTCTTCCTTGATGCCTTGGAAGAGCTCGAAACGATGACCACAAGCGTCGCAGACGTAGTCGTAGGTGGGCATGGGAGTTCTCAGGAAGCGGTCGGCGGAGCGGTCGGGGAGACCGCGACCGAGACTTTCGCCGGACGTACGACGAGTTCGTTCAACATGTACCCGTGTTCGAAGACGGCGACCACGGAGTTGGGCGGCTGCTCCGCCGATTCGACCTTGAACACCGCGTCCATGCACTTCGGATCGAGCATCGCGCCTTCGGCGACGATGCGCTTCATGCCGGACGCTTCGAGTCCGGAGCGGAACTGGTCCGCGGTCATCCGGACGCCTTCGATGAGCGACGCGGGATCCGCGGCCGCGTCGACGGACAGCGCCCGTTCGAGGTTGTCGAGGGCGGGAAGGAGATTGCGCATCACGTCGCGGACCGCATAGCGGCGCTCGTCGGCCTTTTCTTTCGTCGTGCGCGCTCGGAAGTTCTGGAACTCCGCGTTGAGCCGCTGCAACTGTTCGAACAGCCGATCGCGCTCTTCCGCCTTCTTCGCGAGTTCCGCGATTTGGGCGAACGCTTCCGCCGCCGCGGCTTCGTCCGCGTTCGTGGAATCCGGTGCCGGTTCGCCCGTGGCTTCGCGCGCGGCACCTTCGTTCGGCGCTTCGGCGGCGGAGCCCGGTTCGGAAGTCTTCGAAGTGTCGTTCGGAGTCGTTTCGTCGGTCATGGCACTCCTCAGTCGAACCATTCGCGGATCTTGGTGAAGATGCTCGCGTCTTCCTTCTGCGCGCCCTCGGCGCGGAGCTTCTGAAGCTCTTCCCAAAGTTCCTTCTCGCGGCCCGAGACTTTCTTCGGGATCTCGACGACGACCTTCACGAGGATGTCGCCGAAAGTGTTCGGGCGGCCCGCTTCGGGGACGCCGAAGCCGCGGATCTTGATGATGTCGCCCGGCTGCGATCCCTTGGGTACCACGAGTTTCTCGGTGCCTTCGAGCGTCGGGATCCGCTTCTCGCAACCCATGACCGCTTCGGCGGGCGACACGCGGCAATCGACGAGAAGATCGCGACCCTTGCGGGTGAAGATCTTGTGCTCCTTCACGGAGATCACGCAGTAGAAATCGCCGCGCGGCCCACCCTCGGTCGACGGTTCGCCTTGGCCTCGGAGTTTCAGTTGCACGCCGTCTTCGAGGCCGGCGGGAACGGCGACTTCGATTTCCACCGACTTCGGTGCGAGTCCGCCGCCGTCGCAGGCGCGGCACGGGTTCGCGATGGTCTTGCCGCGGCCTTGGCAACGCGGGCATGTTTGACGCAGGCTGAAGAATCCGTTTTGGCGGAGCACCTGCCCCGCGCCGCCGCATCCCGAGCAGACGACCGGACGCGAGCCCGCGGCCGCGCCCGTGCCCGAGCAGGTTTCGCATTGTTCGCGGCGACGAACCTTCAGCGTTCGCTTCGCCCCGCTACGGACTTCTTCGAGCGTGAGTTCGACGCCCGCGCGAAGGCTCTGTCCCGCCGCGGGCCCGGAAGAGCGCCCACCACCTCCGCCGAACATGTCGGAGAACATGTCGAAAATGTCTTGCGCGCCACCGCCGCCGCCGCCGAATCCCCCGAAACCGCCGAATCCACCGGGGCCTCCCGCGGCATTCGGATCGACACCCGCGTGGCCGAACTGGTCGTAGCGCTGGCGCTTCTCCGAGTCGGAGAGCACCTCATGCGCTTCCGACGCTTCCTTGAATTTCGCCTCGGCCGCCTTGTCGCCGGGGTTCTGATCGGGGTGGTACTTGAAAGCGAGCTTGCGGTACGCCCGCTTGATGTCGTCTTCCTTCGCGTCGCGAGGGATTCCGAGAACCTCGTAGTAGTCGCGCTTGTCGGCCATGGGGAATCCTCTTCGAAGGAGGGGACATGCCGGGGTCCCTCCGACCCCGGCACTCCCGCGTGCGTTCCGTCAGGAAACCGAACCGGCGACCGGATCGACGCCGTCCTTCACGGACGTGATCGTCGTATCGGCCATGAGCATGAGTCCGGAGACCGAGGCCGCGTATTCGAGGGCGAGACGCGTGACCTTGACCGGATCGACGATCCCGGACTTCACCATGTCGACGACTTCGCCGGCGCGTGCGTCGAAGCCCCAGGTGGACTTCGAGGCCGGGAGTTCCAACACGGATTCGACCGTCACGTCGCCGTCGAAGCCGGCGTTCTCGGCGATCTGCGCGCACGGCGAACGCATCGCCTCGAGGACGATGGACACGCCGAGCTGCTCGTCGCCCTTCGCCTTGCGGCAGGCGTCTTCGACGGCCGGGATGCAGCGCAGAAGCGCCGTACCGCCGCCGGCGACGATGCCCTCTTCGCGCGCCGCGCGGGCGGCGTGCATGGCGTCTTCGACGCGATACTTCTTCTCGGTCAGTTCCTTTTCGGTGGCCGCGCCGACGGAGATCACCGCCACGCCGCCCGTCAACTTCGCGAGGCGCTCTTGGAGCTTCTCGCGGTCGTAGTCGGACGTGGTGACGTCGATCTTCGCGCGGACCTGCTCGATGCGCTCTTCGATCGCCTTCTTCTTGCCTTCGCCGTCGACGACGATCGTGTCGTCCTTGCGGACCACGATCTTCTTCGCGCGGCCGAGGTCGGCGAGCGTGATGGTCTCGAGCGTCTTGCCGGTTTCTTCGGCGACGTAGGAACCACCGGTGAGGATCGCGAGATCTTCGAGCATCGCCTTGCGGCGATCACCGAAGCCCGGCGACTTCACGGCGCAGACGTTGAGCACGCCGCGCAGCTTGTTGATCACCAACGCCGAGAGGGCGTCGCCCTCGATGTCCTCCGCCACGATGAGAAGCGGCGCACCTTGTTGGGCCACGGCTTCGAGCACCGGGATGAGGTCGCGGACGTTCGAGATCTTCTTCTCGTGGATGAGAATGTAGGCGTCCTGCATCTCGGCCGCCATCTTCGTCGGGTTGGTGACGAAGTAGGGGGAGATGTAGCCCTTGTCGAAGGACATGCCCTTGACGACGTCGAACGTCGTTTCGCGGCCCTTCGCCTCTTCGACGGTGACGACGCCCTCCTTGCCGACGGCTTCGATGGCCTTGGCGATGGTGGAGCCCGTCTCCTCGTCGTGATTCGCGGAGATCGTCGCGACCTTCGTGAGGTCGTCGAGGCCGCGCACGGGCTTGGCGAGCGCCTTCAGCGCTTCACCCGCCGCTTCGACGGCCTTGTCGATGCCGCGCTTGAGCGCGACGGGCGACGCGCCCGCGGTGACGTGGCGGAGGCCGCCGGAGAAGATCGCTTCGGCGAGAACGATGGCGGTCGTGGTGCCGTCGCCCGCCTTGTCGCCCATCTTCGACGCCACTTCGTTCACGAGCTTGGCGCCCATGTTTTCGAAGGGGTCCACCAGTTCGACCTGCTTCGAGACGGTCACGCCGTCCTTGGTCGCGGTCGCGGCACCGCCGGTTCCGGAGAAGATCACGTTGCGGCCGCGCGGGCCGAGGGTGACCTTCACCGCTCTCGCGAGTTTCGTGACGCCTTCGTGCATCTTCCTGCGCGTGGCGTCGTCGAACATGAGTTGCTTAGCCATGATGTGGGACTCCCGCGATCATTCGAACTTCGCGAGGATTTCGTTCTCGCGAAGGATCTTGTACTCGGTGCCTTCCACCGTGATGTCGGTCCCGGCGTACTTGCCGTAGACCACCTTGTCGCCCTTCTTGACCGCGAGGGGCAGGCGCGCGCCGTCCTTCGAGAGACGTCCGGGGCCGGTCGCGACGACCTTCCCGTGCTGCGGCTTCTCCTTGGCCGTCTCCGGCAGGAGGATGCCGCCCGCGGTCTTCTCTTCGGCGGCGGTGTACTCGACGACGATCCGGTCGTCGAGGGGGCGGATGTTCAGTTTCGACTGGGCCTTGGTAGCCATGAGTGTCGTCTCCTGGTGAATCAGTAGTCGTCGAGCCCGGCGTCGTTGCCGGCACCCGC
>CAIWVZ010000252.1 GCA_903916245.1 uncultured Planctomycetota bacterium
CCGCCTCGGGCGCGAGTTTGAGCGTGGACGAGGAAACGGTCATCGGTCGAGCTCCCCGGCGATGATGTTGAGCGAACCGAGTACGGCGACCGCGTCGGCGACCATGGACCCTTCGACGAGGCGCGGCAACGCCCCGAAGATCGGGAAGCACGGCGGACGAACGCGGACCCGATACGGGCGACCGCTGCCGTCCGACACGAGGTAGAAGCCGAGTTCGCCGTTCGCGCCTTCGGTGGCCATGTACGACTCGCCCTTCGGCACCTTGATGCCGTCGTAGACGAGGACGAAGTGGTTCATCAGCGCTTCGATGTTCTTGTAGACGTCGGTCTTCGCCGGCGGCACCACGCGGCGATCGGTCGAGAAGACGGGACCCGACGGAAGTTTGTCGAGCGCCTGTTCGATGATGCGCATCGATTCGATCATCTCGTCGAAGCGCACGAAGAAGCGCGCGGCCGTGTCGCCTTCGGTGCGCGTCGGCACCGAGAAGTCGTAGCGGTCGTAGCCCGAATACGGTTCGGCCTTCCGGATGTCGTACGCGATCCCCGAAGCGCGCAGGCACGGTCCGGTGAATCCCCACGACAGCGCTTCGTCGCGCGGCATCACGCCGACGCCGACGACGCGGTCGAGGAAGATGCGGTTCTTCTTGACGAGACCGAGGATGTCGTCGACGGCCTTCGGAAGTTCGCGGCAGAAGTCGCGCACCTGTTCGATGAACGCGGGATTGAGATCGTCGGATACGCCGCCGATGCGCACGTACGACGACGTGAGTCGCGCGCCGCACAGACCTTCGAGCGCGACGTACGCTTTTTCGCGGATCGCGAAGGCGTACCAGAAGTTCGTGAGGGCTCCGAGGTCGACGAGCGCGGCTCCGATGCATACGAGGTGGTCGATGATGCGCGACATCTCGCCGACGATCACGCGGATCGCCTGACAGCGTTCCGGAACGTCGATGCCGAGGAGTCGTTCGACGCCCGCGCAGTACGCGACGTTGTTGAGCATCGCGGAGCAGTAGTTGAGGCGATCCGTGTACGGGATGACTTGAGTCCACGTCCCGACTTCGGAGTGCTTTTCGAACGCCCGGTGGAGATAGCCGATCTCCTGCACCGCCTTGACGATCGTTTCGCCGTCGAGTTTGGCGAGGATGCGGAGCGTTCCGTGCGTCGCCGGGTGGGCCGGGCCGATGTTGACCGGAACGAGTTCGGAGAATCCGCCGTCGTCCGGGTTCTCACCGTAGTCGCCGAGCTCGTCCATCAAACTCTCGGCGCCGTCGTCGAGCCACTGCTGGTCCTTGACGAAGTAATCCTTGCGGAGCGCGTGACCGACGAACCGGTGATGCGTGAGGATGCGCTTCAAGTTCGGGTGACCGTCGAAACGGACGCCGAACATGTCCCACACCTCGCGCTCGAACCAGTTGGCGCATCGCCACAGGTCCGAGAGCGTGGGAACGTGGGGATCGACCGCGGGCAACGCGGCCTTCACACGGAGACGACGTCCGTTCTCCATGTTGCGGAAGTGGTAGACGACTTCGAATCGATGGGTTTTCCACCCGAGAGTCATGCCGTCCACGCCCGCGAGGTCGACGAGGAACGAGTAGTTCCCGCCCTCCGGCGTCCGCAGCCATTCGACGACGGGCCGTAGACCGTCGCCGCCGACCGTCACCGTTTCCTGACCCAGGCGATCGTGCACGGCCACCACGTGGGCCGGGAACTTCGCCCGGATCGCGTCCAAGATTGCGCTCACCGGAGTTCCCTCAGCGTTCGTGGGCCATTTGGGGGACGCGCGCGAACTCGTGGGCGTCCAACTTCTCGTCGCGAATCTTCTTCTGCAGCATGGTCAACGCTTCGAAGAAGGCTTCCGGGCGCGGCGGACATCCCGGCAGATAGACGTCGACCGGAATCACGCGGTCGATACCCTGAACCACCGAGTAATTGTCGTAGAAGCCGCCCGACGCCGCGCACACGCCGAATGCGATCACCCACTTGGGCTCGAGCATCTGGTCGTAGACGCGCTGCAGCACCGGCGCCATCTTGTGCGTGATGGTGCCCGCCACGACGAGAAGGTCGGCCTGCTTCGGCGAGAAGCGGACCAATTCGGCTCCGAAGCGGGAGATGTCGTGGACGTTCGAAACGACGCCCATGAACTCGATGCCGCAGCACGCTGTGCCGAAGGGGTAAGGCCACAGGGAGTTTTCACGCCCCCAATTCGTCACTCCGTTGACCAACGTCGAGAGCTTCGTCGCGAAGAATCCCTGACGGTTGGCGAAGTAGCTGTTCACTCCCATTGGAGGGCTCCCTTGCGCACGACGTAAATGAAGCCGGCCACGAGGACGGCCAGGAACACGGTCATCTGGATCAGCGCGTCGAATCCCGGCAGTTCGCGGAAGACGACGGCCCAGGGGACCAAAAAGGCCACTTCGATGTCGAAGAGCACGAACAGAATCGCCACGAGGTAGAACTTGGCGGAGAACCGCCTGCGGGCATCCACCTTCGGGATGATGCCGCATTCGTAAACCTCGTACTTGGCGTTAGTTACGCGCTTCGGACCGAGTTTGCCCGTGATGAGCAAAACGGCCAGGGGGACGACCGCCGCCAGAACGGCGACGATCACCACGGACAAGTAGGTTGAAGAAGCGTCCACGGTTGCCGGGACTCCACGAAAAAACACCGCGCCGCGGGGCGACCGCTGCCGACCCGATTGGAGGATTTGGGATGCTAGCGATTCACGTCCCCGCTGCAAGAAAGTCGAGACTTCCCATGTCACCGAAATATCGGTACATGATGGAGGGACCAACGGAACTCCTCGCGCCGACGCCGACGGACTAGACTCCGTGTCTTCCGCTTCTCCCCGCAGGAGTTCCCGATGACGCGTTCCCTTTGGCTCGCGGCGGCGCTGCTCGCCTCCTTCGCCTCCGCCCAAGTCCTGATCAACGAAATCCACGCCCAAGGCCCGAGCGCCTCACCCGCCCTCCAGGGGGATTACATCGAACTGCGCAACACGACCGGCGCACCGATCGATCTCGGCGGGTGGCAACTCAAGATCTGGGCCAACGACACGGGCACGGTCACCACCAAGACGATCCCCCTCCAGGCGGCCTGCGGATCCGGACTCGCTTCGTCCGTCATCCCGGGTCACTGCTTCTACGTCATGCAGGAAGGGGGCACCCTCGGCGGCTCCCTGACGGATCCGGTGCTCGCGGGCGTCCAAGGCATGCGGATGGGTTCGAGCCCGTGGGCCGCGACCGCCTCGATCGGCGCCGCCCTGATCAACGCCCAAGGCGCCTGCGTCGACTACGTCTACCTCCGGCGTTCGGTGCTGCCGCCGCCCGCCACGCCCCCGAACCTGTCGGGGTGCGCGTTCACCCTCGTGAACATCGCGACGTCCGCCGGAACCAACGGGCACTTCAAGCGTCTCGTGAATGCCGACACCAACACGGTGGCCGACTGGTCGCAGGACGCGACCACGAACGTCGGTACTCCCGGAGCCCCGAACACGACGCTCGGCGCGACGCAATCGGCGACGGGCGTCTGCACCGCACCGTCTTCCGCCAACCTCTATCAGCTGAATCAGGCGAACGCCGCCTTCGACATCGACGGCGTCTCCGCCGGGGCGTGCGCGATCACCGAACTGTCGCGCTGCGTCGGGGCCGTCGTCAACGTCACCATCGGAGGTCTCGCGGGTGCGCCCTTCGACGTCGTGTTGACGGCAGGCAACGTCGTTTCCGCGTCCGGCGGCGGCCTCGTGCTTCCCTCGGGACAGATCTTCAACTTGAACATCGCCGACCCGACGCTCTCCTACGCGTTCGGCGGATTCACGTCGCCGCTCTTCCCCGTCACGCTCCCCTACTCGCTCGCGTTCCCCCTCGATCTCTCTCTCCAGCTCGCGGCGATCACCCCGGGCGCTCCCGACGGCATCTCCCTCTCGCAGGCGACGCGCCTTCACGCGACGGCGACGACGCCGTCGATCCCCGGCCCCGCCGGTGACGACGTTTCGCTCGCCGTCAACCTCGCCAACGTTTCCTGCGCTCCGCCGTCCATCAACTTCTGGGGCACGGCGTTCTCGAATCTCTTCATCACGACGAACGGACGCGTGACGATGGGCGGCGCGGACACCGCCTACACCGCGACCCTCGCGGCCGCGATGGCGGGCGTCGGATTCGTCGGTCACTGGGTCGACTACGGCACCACGGTCGCCGGAAACGTGACCTACGCGGTCACGGCTCCGGGCGTGATCTCGGTCAACTACAACGGCATCGGCTACATCGGCCAGACCGCCGCGACGGTGTCCACCTTCTCGATCGCGTTCGACACGAACACGAATACCGTCGCGATGAACAACCTCTCCGGGATCGCGCCGCACCCGCTCACCACGACGCTCGGGTTTCTCGGCATCACGAAGGGCGCCGGCGCGACCGATCCGGGCACGACGACGTTCGCCGTCGCCGGATCGGGCACCTATCCGAACGGTACCGACATGTCGTACGCGTTCAGCCAGGCCGGAGCGCAGCTCACGGGAACCGGCGTAAACCAGATCATCTGGGTGCCGAACCTCTCGCTCGGCTACGACTGGGTCGCCTACTGATCGCTCAGTTGCCGAGCCGCCATTCGACGCCGTTCGACGCCGCGATACCGAGCGGCTCGGACGGCGCGAGCAGCGCGAGACCGAGCCGTACGCGGATTCCGGCGAGCGCCACGACCGACGGCAGCGCGACGGGGACGCTCCACGTTCCGGCGCCGTCGAAGACGACGGGCACGACGCCCTGAAGACTCGCCGGATCGAACGTCGTCGCACATGCGCCGAGAGCGACCGGCGCGCCGACGGGAACGTCGGACAGAAGCAACCACCCCGCGGCTTCGGGGGCGCCGACCGCGGCGAGGACGGGCGACGTCCCGAGAACGGGCACCGTCCCCGTGAACGCGGTCGTCGACGCACCGCAGGCACCTCCCGCCGACAGCGTTCGCGCCGCGGGCGGGACGTCGAGTGCCGCGACGACCGCGTCGTCGAGACCGCGAACGACGGGTCCGAAACTCGCCGCGCTCCCCGGCAGGACCGTGGAGTTGCCGACGCCCGCCATCGTCACGCGACACGGCGCGGACACCACCGCGGCCCGCCAGTCGTCGTAACCGTCCCCACCGAAGAAGGTGCCGTGCCGCAAGGCTCCGTCGCCGCCGTCGAGCACGACGACCACCCCGTCGCCCGGCGAACCGCCGCCGTCGTAGACCGCGTCGAACGCATCCCACGTCGTCGGGAAATCGAAGGAGTTCGTCGAACCGACGAGAACCGCACGACCCGCATCGTCGAAGCCGACGGCTTGTGCCTGCTCGGTGCTCGAACCGCCGACGAGTCGCGACCATAGACGGGCGCCCGCGGACGTGAACCGTGCCGCAAAGAGATCCTGCCCCTTCGCGGGATTCGCGCCGTCGTCGGGGAAACCGGGATTCGCGACGCCCGCGACGACGCAGCCGCCGTCCGGTGCGGTCGCGACCGCGAGCCCCTGATCCGAAAGTCCGCCGCCGACGCGCGTCGCGAAGGGCAGGCTTCTTCCGTCGGGAGCGACCTTCACGACGAACGCGTCGAATCCTCCGGCGTGGGCGACGCCCGACGTATTCGGGAAGTCCGACGACACGGCGCTTCCGGCGACGTACCAACCACCGTCCGAACTCGCGGACACGCCGAAGCCCCAATCGATCGCGGAGCCGCCGAAACGACACGACCAAACGAGCGACGAACCGCTCGGATGGACTTTGGTCAACATGACGTCCCAATTGGACGCGGGCGTCGCGACGGCTCCCGACGTGACCGGGTAGTCCGACGACTGAGTTTTCCCCGTGACGCACACGGCGCCCGCGGCGTCGAGAGCGATGCCGTATCCGCGGTCCTCGAGAGATCCGCCGAGGTAGCCCGACCACGCGAGCGCGCCGCCGGAAGGCGTCAGTTTGGCGACGAAGGCGTCGCCCCACTGATTGAAGGACGTATCGAACGCACCGGGGGTCGTCGGCCAGTTCGCCGCGCATCCTCCGGTGATGTAGGCCGAACCCGCGGCGTCGACGGCGACGGCCATCGCGCGATCCGCCGAACCCGCTCCTCCGATGAAGGTCGCCCACGTCACACTCGCGCCCGTCGGCGCGAGCTTCGCGACGAAGGCGTCGTACTGGGTACCGGCGAGCGTCGTGTCCAACGCGCCCGGGGTGGTCGGGAAATCGGGACTCGCCGTCTCACCGGCGACGAACACCGCGCCGTCCGAGCCGCGGGCCGTCCCGAAGGCCGCATCGAGCCCCGAACCACCGAGCCATCCGGAGAACACGATGCCCGGATCGACGCACACGGCGCCGTCGGAGGCATCCGCCGCGAGACCGAACGTACCGTCGTCGAAAAGGACGTGTCGGGATGCGATCGGCCGACGCGCGTCGTCGTCGCTCCACGCGACGGTGTCCGCGAGAGCGAGCGTTCCCGCCGACGTCTCCGCAACGAGCTCACCGCCGCGCGCCGCGATCGGCCCGTCGACGCCGATCCAGCGGAAGCGGGCCCGCGACAAAGCCGTAGCGTCGCGCGCATGCACGTCGTATTCGAGGACTCCGCGATCGCGATGCATGACAACGTCGACGCCGTCCCATACGTCCTTCCACCGGATGCGTACGGTCGGACGCGCGGAGACGCTCGATGCCGCATCCGCTCCGCCACGCAGGATCATGACCGGATGCGTCGACGCTCCCTCCGAGATCGGCTCCACGCGGCGCCCGCCCTCGAAGGCGAGCTTCACCACGTGCAGTCGGGGCGTGGGTGCGGTCGTCGCGCCGAGGCACAACCACACGCCGTCGTCGACGATCTGGGCGCGCATGCCGGGGCCGCGGGCGTAGTAGCGAACCGCAGCGTCGGAATCCGTCGCCGGAAGGAACCCGGGAAACCACTCGCGCGACGAAATCTCGACCCGGTGCGGCGACGGAAGCGGCGCCGCCGATTCGGTGTCGACGAAAGTCCAAAGCGCCGCCGCGGCCGCGACGACCCCCGTCGAGAGGATCGCGGCGATCGTCGGCGATCGTCGTTTCGATGTGTGGCCTGAATCGCGCATCGCGGGCCGGGGAAAATCGTCCCGGCCCGAAAGAGTAACCCGCGCGCGGGCTTCCGGAAAAGAAGCCTCGCCGCGCGGGTTCGCGAAGTCTCAGCGCGTGAGGGTGGCGAAGACGGCGGGGTCGGGCGTTTCGACGCAGCCGCGATCGACGAAGAGTCGAATGCGGGCCTCGGCATCCTTCGGCGACGCGGGGTCGTCGAGGATCGCTCCGATGGTGGTGGTCGAGCGCCCGATGCGTCGGAGCAACGCGATATCCACCTCGTCCGCATCGAACGCGTCGCCGCTTTGCGCGACGAAGATGCGGTAGCGACGGACGCCCGCGGCGTCGACGCCGAGGTCGAGGTACCCGTTCTCGAGAGGCACGGTCGCGACACGGTCGCGCAACACGGGTTCTTCCCACGCCACCGGTCCGGTCGCGTTCATGCCGCGCAATTCCGCGAGCAACTCCGGACGGTTCGCCGCGTAGAGCAGCGCCGCCCCCGAGATCGCCAACGGGATATCCGACCGCACGTGGTACGACTTGTGAAGCGGCTGTTGATCCCAGTGCTTCCCGTCGTTGCGTTCGTACGTCGGGTTGCCCTCGGCGTCGAACAAAAGTTTGATGTCGTAGTCCTCGGGGTGTTGGAACACCGGGACGTCGTGGCCGAGACCGAAGGTCCCGGTGTAGAGCGAGAGATGGATCCGATCGGCGTGGCGGCGGAGGTAACGCCACGTCTCGCGGGCGTCCTCTTCCGATTCCGTGGGGAATCCGATGAACCACGTCACCGCCACGTTGATGCGGTGCTCGTGGAGGTTGTCGAGCATGGTCTCGATCTGGTCGAGCTTGTTGCCCTTCTGCATCCCGTCGAGCACCCGCTGCACGCCGGATTCGAAACCGAACTGAAGCAGGCTGCAACCGCCTTGCGACAAGTTGCGCATGTACTCGCGCGACGTGTAGATCTTCTCGAACTTCACTTCCGCATGCCACTTGAGCGGCAGCGACTCGCGCGCCACTTCACGGGAAAGATGGGCGAGCGTCCGCGGCGGCGTGAGCGGATCGAAGAAGTGGATGTACTTGACGCCCTGATCCGCGACGATCTTGCGGATGTCGGCGTAGACGTTCTCGGGCGACCGCATGCGGAAGCCCACTCGGAACGATTCCGGGCAGAACGTGCATTTGCCGTAGTAGCAGCCGCGGGACGTGGTGTAGAACCCCGCCTTCTCCGGCAGCATGTAGTGGCTGAAATCGACGTCGTGATAGTCGGGGCACGGGCTCGCGTCCATGTCGACGAGGCGCGTCGTCACGGGGCGGCAGCCCTTTCCGTCCTTCCGCTGCCAGAGCCCGGGGACCGCGTCGAACGAGGCTTTGCCTTCGATCGCGTCGAGGCAGAGCGTGAGGGCCTCTTCGCCGTCGCCCACGACGGGGTAGTCGATGAAGTCGTAGAACCGAGGATCGGACAGGAGGATGTCCTGGGCGTCGGAGATTCCCGTGCCGCCCACGATGAACTTCACGTGGGGCATGCGTCGCTTCACGAACTTCGCGAACCGCATCGCCGTGGCGATCTGCGGCGAGAACGGACATGAAAGAGCGATCACTTCCACGCCGAACTTCTTCAGCGTCGGAATAGTGTGATTCTCCCAAACGTCGAAGTAGGGGTCCGGCGTCTCGTCCGCGAGATGCGCGTAGAGCGCCTCGGTGAAGGTGTTGTTGCGCGGATCGAGGCGCGGCGTCAACGCGTGGAGGAACGTGTGCGTCGTACGGATGATCCGGTTCGCTCGCGTGAACGACTTGGGGTCGTAGAAGCGATTGGCGTCGCGGAGGGCTTCCGCGGCCGCACGGGCCTCGCGCATCTGCTCCCGCGGGTAGAGGTAGAGGCTGCGGTACGTCTGGTACTGCTTCTCCTCGTCCGGGGTGCGATCGGGCTTCGACGCCAACGCGTTCGTGTAGCCGTCGAGGATCGAGAAGTAGCGCTCGAGGTTCTCCGGCATGAGCATCAACGTGAACGCTTCCGCGTTCAGGTCGATCACCAGAGTCTCGTGGCCGGCCGACTTCAGCACCGCGTTGAACAACGGCAGTGTGCCGAACGGCATCGTCGGCGGATTGAAGTCGGGCGGATAGGCGATGGTGACGCGCACCGGGGGATCCTCGGGGGTTGAACTGCGCCTTGCGGACGGAAAGGCTTGAAGGCTTTTCGGCGTTCGAACGCCTTCCTCCGCAGTCCATTGAGTCTAGGGTTCAACACGAGGAGGGTCAAGAAAGACCGAGCGAAACGCGCGTTTTCGGAGTTGAACGGGACGTGTCGGAACCTCCCGCGCCGCATCTGATAACGTCGAAGCCTCATGAGACGCTCGGCGCAGATCCTCATCCTTCTCGCGTGCGTGCCGTTCTTCCTCAACCTCGGGACGCCGAGCCTCACCAATCCCGACGAGGGCCGCTTCGCCGAGGAGACGCGCGAAATGTTCGTCTCGGGCGATCATCTCGTGCCGCGTTTGCACGGCGAGCCCCACTGGGCCAAACCGCCGCTCGTCAACTGGCTCGGAATCGCGTTCATGAAGGTCCTCGGCGTGACGACCGAAGCCGCTCGCCTTCCTTCGGCTCTCGGCGGTTGTGTGATGGTGATCGCCCTCGCCGTCTTTGCATGGAGGCTCCGCGGGCCGCGGGCCGCGGTGCTCGTGGCATGGATCGCGGTGTCGACACTCCATATCGCGGTGCTCGGACGCGCGGTCACCACCGACATGCTTCACGCGGGCTTCACGGTCGCGGCGTTGGTCGCCTTGCATGCCGCGGTGTCCCGACCGGAAGGCGCTTGGAGAAATACTCTTTTCGCGGGCATCTTTCTCGGCATCGCGTTCCTCGCGAAGGGTCCCGTCGGACTCGGCGTCACGTTGGTGACGCTGACCGGCTACGCGGTGCTGTCACGCTCGTTCGCGGCGGCGGGTTTCCACCGCTTCGGCGTCGCGGTGCTCATCGCACTGGCCATCGGACTCCCTTGGTACCTCCTCGCGGTCGCCAAGCACCCCCCGCTCCTGGACCACTGGCTCGGCCACGAAGTCCGCGACCGCTACCTCTCGACGGCGCTCAAGCGGACCAAACCGTGGTGGTTCCTCACGACGACGTGGATCGGCGGCCTGCTCCCGTGGACGCCGATCGCCGCGTGGGCGACGTGGCGCGCCGCGAAGTCGCGCCACCTCGCCGAATACCGTTGGCTCCTGGCCTGGGGGCTCTGTGGTTTCCTCCTCTTTCAATTCTCGAAGTCGCAGCTTTGGACGTACCTCCTTCCCGTCACCGCGGGGTTCGTCGTACTGGTCGCTCTTGAAATCGACGGCTGGATCGACGGCGGATGTGCGCGGGCCCGGCGGCGTCTTCTCCTGTGGATCGCAGGCTTCCCCGCCCTGATCGCGATCGGCGCCGAGGTGTTCTTCGCCGTGCGCCTCGAGGCCGAGACCGCGTGGTGGTTCCCCGTCGCAGCCGTTATCGCCGCAATCGGTGTGGTGCGCGCCGCTCGGCTCACGGACGATCGCTACGCGAACCCCCGCCTCGCGGTGTTCGCCTCCGCCGCCGTTCTCCTCGTCACGGTGCAGTGCGCTCTTCTTCGCTTCGGCCGGCACGAAGACGCGATGGGACGCCAGACCGGTCACGCGTGGATCGCCGACGCGGTCGCACGCCTCGATCTGCACGGCGTCCCGATCGACACGCACGTCGCCCCACGTCCACAACCGCCCCTTCCGAAAGGTGTCGCGCGACTCGTCATGTGGGACCACGAGACCAACTCGTTGCCGTTCTACGCGTTCGGTGCGCGCCCCGAAGTCATTCCCGTCTTCGGCGTGGCGTCGAACTACGAGATCGCCGCCGACATCGCCGCGGACAAGCCGCGAACCACCGAAGATCTGATCGCGTTGCTCGCCGACCCGGAGCCTCTCTACATCCTCGTGCTCGGCCACGAGGCGGAAATCCTCGCCGAGAAGTTGGGGCGCCCGCTCGAAGTCGTCGAGCGGCACGGCGGCGGCAAGGCCCCGCTCCTCGTACGACCACTCCCCAAATGAAAACACCCCCGCGCGAAGGCGGGGGTGTCTCGTAGGACCGCGGGACGCTCACTTCGGCGGCGCAGGTTCCTTGGGCTTCGGCGGCGCGAAAGACCGCTCGGGCTTCACTTCGACGCGCATGGCTTCCGGCTCTTCGGCCTTCACCTTGTCGCGTTCGACGGTCGCCTTCTTCATGTCTTCGAGCGCTTCGCCCTTCTGACGACGTGCGGGTTCGCAGTCGTGGCGGGCCAAGTGCTCGTCGTGCCCCTTGATCTCTTCTTCCAAGTTGCTGACTTTCGCCATCGCCTTGTCGAAGCGCTTGAGGAAATCCTTGTAGCGCGACACGAAGACCTCGAGGGACGTCTTGAAGTCGACGGCCGCCGTCTTCTTCATCGCCTCGTAGACCTGATTCGCGGTGACGGACTCGCCGACGAGTCGAGTGACTTCCTTGCCACGCGAATCGAGGAACACCACGGTGGGCGTCTTCTTCGCGTAGAGGTCGCGCTCGGCTTCGGTCTCGATGTCCTCGACGTAGACCTTCGCGCAATCGAACAGGCGAGCCGCGACCGCGACCTCTTCCATGTCCCACAAGCGCTTGTCGATCTTGTCGGTCTCCTCCTGCGTACGGAACCAAACGACCGCCGGACGGACCGGTCGCTTCTCCGCGGGCATGAAGGAGCGGTCGAACATCTGCCCGATCGGGGCGATGGAACGTCCGTAGCCTTCCTTTTCGTTACGCGGGAGTCGCTTGATTTCCCACGGGATCTCGAGACGGGAAGCCGCCTCGGTCGATCTCATCTTGTTCCGGGCGTTGGCCGCCGGAGTGCCGGGTGCCGCCATCCTGGGCCCCGACGGGGCCCGGCGAGCACCACGGGCTCATCACTGTCCTTGAACGGGACGAGCGATGGCCACGATCAGAAGCGGCAGCAAGAGCCACGTTCCGCGCGAAGCGATCTTTGTCATGGGTCGGTCTCTCCGCTCCGGGCAACCGGAGCTTGGGCAGGCGCCCATGGTACACCGGATCGACCATACGGCGCTCACCCCTTTCGCGGGAATTTCATCCCCAAAAGCGACGGCGGCGGTCCCGGCCCTCAGCGTCCGCCCGGGCGATTCAGCAGTTCGTGATCGACGACGGTCCCGCTTTGCGGCCGCAACCCCCTCAGGTCGTACCGCAAATACGCTTGCGCCCCGACCGGAGGACGATGCTTCGCGGCACTCGCACGTTCAGCCTCGATGCGATCGGCGTACTCGGGGTCGGTCGGACGGGTCCACGCGATCAGCAAGTCGTAAGGCACCATCCATTGTGGGTGGGCATCGATGGCGTTCTCGAGGCGGCTGCGCGCCGTGGTGAGGTCTCCGCGTCGGTACGCGAACTCGGCCACGAGGACGTGCGGGATGCAGGCATCCTGCCAACTCTTCGACGGCTGAGACCGCCATCCGTCGAGCGTCGCGATCGCGTCGTTCCACGCGTCGACGGCCACTTGAGCGGTGGCGCGCAATCCCATGAGTCGTCCCCACGCGGGGTGGGCCTTCGGCAACCGTGCCTCGGCGAGGTCGAGATCCGCCAACGCCTCGCGACCGGAGCCGAGGAGCAGCCGCGCGTCGCCGCGCAGGATCCGCGCTCCGAGAGCGTCGGGGTTCGCGCGCAGGACGGCGTCGAGCGCGACCTCCGCATCCCGCGAGCGATCCTCGGCCGCCGCGATCATCGCGGTCACGCCTTGCGCGAGCGGGTCCGCGCCCAAGCGACGCGAGGCGGCGAGCGCGTCGGCGAGCGGGGCGGGGATCATCGGTCCCGTGGCGCCCGGGATGAGTGACACCCCCTGCCATCGAACGAACGCCTCCATCGCGAAGTCGGCGGCATCTTCCGGTGCCGCGCGCCGACGCGCGGCGTCATGCACGGCCGCGACTTCCTCGTCGTTCAGTCCGTTGCGTCGGATGCGGTACTGGAGCTCCACGTCGCGTCCGCTCACCGTGTCGACGACGGTCGGAGCGAGCGTCGTCGAGTCCCGCGTCGCGAGCAGCGTCAACAACTCGCGGAATGCCGCCTCGCGATAGGTGGGCACTTCGGCCGCGGCGCCGAGCATCTGCAAACTCTGCGAATAGCGTCCCGCGAGAAACGGGATCCACGCCGCTTCATGACGGACGCGCGCATCGACGCCGGTCAACGCGGCGAGGGCTTCGGCGGCCGCCGTCGGCACGCGTTCACCCTGCGCCGAAAGTTCGGGCGTCACCCCTTTCCAAGGCGCGAGGACCGCCAGCCCTTGCCGCGTCCCCGATTCGAGCTGCCGCACGGGCGCGAAGTACGTTCGATCCACCATCCACCCGGCCACACCGAGCACGATCGCGAGCGACGCGGCGATCGACGTGCGCTTTCCGTAGCGTCGCCACCAACGCGATGTCGCCGACGCCTGCTTCAGCGTGATGCGATCGGGCTCGTCGCCGCGTGCAACGCGTTCGAGATCATCGGCGAATGCTTCCATGGACGCGTAGCGCGTCGACGGATCCGCGTCGATGGCGCGAAGGATCACCGCTTCGATGTCGGGCGGGATCGCGGGCTCGACGTCGCTCGGAAGTCCCGGCCCCGAGAACGCGATGCGCGGGAACAGCTCCCGCGCCGGAACACCCTCGAACGGCTGCCGTCCCGCACACAACTCCCAAAGAACGAGGCCGAGTCCGTACTGATCGCTCGCTTGGGTCACGGCGTCGTTGCCGGAAGTCACCGATTCCGGTGCGAGGTAACGCGGCGTTCCGAGAATCCCGTCGGCCGAGACCGTCAGGTTCACCATCGACTCGGAGCGCGCGATGCCGAAGTCGATCAACACGGGTTCCCCCGTGCGATCGATCATCATGTTCGACGGCTTGATGTCGCGATGGAGGATGCCGACGTCGTGGATGGCCGCGAGAATCCGCGCGAGCCGAGCGACGAGGCGAGCGCGCTCGCGCATCGGATGCAATCGATGCGACGGCTCCTTCACCTTGTCGCGCAAACCGGACAGCGTTTCGCCGTCGATCCATTTCATCGCGTACCAGAAGCGGGCGCCTTCTTCGCCCGCATCCAACACCGGAACGACCCCGACGATGTCGAGGGCGCGCAGCATTTTCGCCTCGCGGCGGAAGCGCTCGCCGTCGCGCCCGTCCATTCCGGCGCCCCCCGTCGAGAATCTTCAGCGCCACACGTTGTCCCGAGGCCCGATGACGCGCCTCGTACACCGAACCGCCGCCCGCCGTCGACACGTGACGAATCACGTCGAACGCCTCGAGTCCAACGGCTACGGGCGTCGGTCGCGGGTCGGCGACGGTCGCGTCCGCGACACCGTCGCCGATGTCCGCGAGCAATACGGCCAAACGGTCCGCGAAACGTGCATGCCGTGCGAGGAACGTCGCCAACGGCGGAGCGTCCCCCTCTTCGCGAGCGAGCAGGAACTCCGCGACGAGGGCTTCGATCGACGCGTCGTCGCCGTCGGAGCTGCGACGTGTGACGTCATTCGACGTCATCGAAATCCTCGCCCATCGCTTTCCGCAGACGCACACGAATCGCCGCATCGGTCTTCGCGAAACGCAACCGAATGTTCCGATCGGTCATGCCGAATCGCTCGGCGAGTTCGCTCGACGGCACGCCCCGTTGACGTTCCCGCCAGATGACCCGATCCGTTTCTTCGAATCCCTCGAGCAGGCGCTCCTTCATCGCTTCGATTTCGGGAAGCGAAAGGCGCGTGTTCATTGTGATGTCCGCGGCGGCCGCGGTGACATCCTGCGGAAGGGCTTCGCGACGCTTCACGTCGGGCGCATCGCTCTTTCGCAACAAGACGCGATGCAGAATCGCGCGCAGCCAGCGTCCGAAGTTCGCGGCGTCGTCGGGATTGAAATCGCCGACCCGCGACAGAACGATCGCGTACGCGTCGTGGAGGACGTCCCGCGTGTCGTCGAGACTGCGCAACTTGATGCCGAGGCGTCGACTCACCCACGCGACGACGAAGGGCTCGTGGATCCGAAAAAGTTCCTCCGCCGCCCGCCGGTCGCCCGTTTGTGCGGCGAGGATAAGTTCCCTCACCCTCCCGGGATGCGGCGACCCCGCCTCCCCCCCGGGAGAAAGATTCACGGTCGGGTCGTCTATGGGCGTCATGGCGTGAGTCGGAAGATTCCCCGGTGGACTCCGCAAGAGCCTACACTGTAAGGAATCCCCGACGATTCCCCCGCCTCACCCTCCCCATGCGTATTCTTCCCGCCCTCCTCCTCGCAGCCGCCCTGTCGGGGGCGGCATTCCCGCAAACCGCGGGCCCCTGCACCCCTCAATCCACGGCGGTGAACTGCGGCGTGGATGAATACATCGCCGCCGTCAACATCTCCAACCTGAGCAACACGTCGACGTGCGTCGGCCCTCCCGCGTACGAGAACTTCACGACTTCCGTCGCTCCCGTCGTGCTCGTCCCCGGACAGACCTACGCCCTCGGCGTGACGATCGGCAACTATTGGGCGACGGATCGCGTCTACGTTTTCTTGGACGGCAACGGAAACAACCTCTTCGAATCGGCGGAACTGTTGACCGTCCTGTCGTCGACGGCCCCGGGCAGCGGAACAACCACCGAAATCCTCTCCGGGACGATCACCGTTCCGAGCACCGCGGTCGCTCCGGGGCGGTTCCGGCTTCGCCTCAGTTACGGAGCGTTGCCCGTCGGCAACGAGGCGTGCGCGAACAACTTGTACGGCAATTGCGAAGACTATCTCCGCATCCTCGAACCCGTAACGACGCCGTCGGGCGCGATCGGAACACGCGGAGTCCGCATCTCGGAAGTCGCTTGGGGCCCGGCACTCGGCGGCGGCATGCCGTCGTACATCGAACTGGTGAATACGCAGACCGCCGCTCCCGGTGCGGTCAATCCCGTCTCGTTGGCCGCGGCCTCCCTCTCGTGGACGCCTCCGGGAACCACGACGCCGAAGACGTACACGTTCCCGTCCACGTTCGGCGTCTCGATCGGCGCGATTCCGAAACCGGGGACGTCCACGACCACCCCGTCGGTGGCGATTTTGGCGAGCGGCCCGTTCCCCGCGGGCGTCGTTCCACCGAACGTCACCGTGCTCGTGAATGCGGCGTTCTTCACTTCGGGGAGCGTGGGACTCGGCCAGCCCGGCGTTCCGTTCGATCTGTGCCTCGGCATCCCGTCGATCACCGCCATCGACCGCTTCGCGTCCTCACCGACCGCGACGGGCAACTGCCAAGGCGCTTTCACGCACACCGGGACGCTCGTCAACACGAACGGCAAGATCACCCGTTGGACCTACATGGATTCCAACACGGATCTCGACTTCGACACGACGTTCGCGCCGACTCCCGGCATCGTCAATCCGCAGATGGTGCACGTGAACGGCTTCGTGTTCTCGAATCCGCAACAGCCGTCGGGGTTCCCGATTTTCGGCGGCGGGTCCGGCGGCACTCTCTCGAATCAGATCGGCATCGTTTCCGGCGTGCAGTTCCTCATTCCGAACGGCACGACGACGCCCACGGAACGCGTGATTTCCAACCCGGCTTTCGACCGCATCATCAACGGCAACGTCGTGTTCAACGCGCCGTTTACGGCGGACCCGACCACCGCGCCCACCGCGCC
>CAIWVZ010000253.1 GCA_903916245.1 uncultured Planctomycetota bacterium
CGCCCGACCGCGTCGCGTCACGCGGGAGCTGGGATCCGAAAGTCCTCCCTCCGCCGATCGCCTTCTTCACCGACCGCGCCACGATCCCGGACGACCTTCCCGGATATCGAGTCTCGGAATCGTCCACGTTCGAGCGCGATGAAGCCGTTCACGACAAGGACTTTTCGATCCGCATCCGGCGGTTCGAACCCGTCTCGACCGACGCCGTCATCGAGGCGCCCCCCCGATAGTCCTATCGGCGGACGCGCTCGACACGCACCGGAATCATCTTCGACACCGGTTGATTGGAAACGGCACTCGCGGCTTCGATGGGGATCAATACGTTGGATTCGGGGAAGTAGGAGGCGCACGCACCGCGCGGAATATCGTAGCGCACCACGCGCAGATCTTTTTGGGTGCGGACGATCCCGGCCTCGTCCGTGGACGTCACCACGACCTCGTCGCCCGGCATGAGGTGCCGAGCGTCCATGTCGTCGCCGTTCATGAAAATCACGTTCCGACGATTCGCGATTCCGCGGTATCGGTCGTTGCGTCCGTAGACCGTGGTGTTGTACTGATCGTGCGAGCGGATCGTCATGAGCCGCAGCTCACCGTCGCGCAGCCGTATGACGGGAGTCGGCGTCGGTCGGAACTCCGCTTTGCCGGACGGCGTCTTCCATTCGCGGCGCGCGGCGGTGTGGGGGAGGTTGAAACCGTCGCCGCGCACACGGTCGTTGTAATGCTCGAAGATGGGAAGCACCGACTCGATCGCGTCGCGAATCGACGCATAGTCGTTCTCCCAGTCGTCCCATCGGAACCTCTCGGAGTTTCCGAAGAGAGCCTTTCCGATGCGCGCGGCGATGGCGGGTTCGGAAAGGAGAGCCTCCCCGGCGGGGGAAAGGGAGCCTTGGGATCGATGGATGAGGGACATCGAGTCCTCGACGGTCACGAACTGGGCGCCGCTCGATTGAACGTCACGTTCCGAGCGTGCGAGGCACGGCAGGAGGAGGGTCGCCCGTCCGCCGACGAGATGGGTGCGATTGGGCTTCGTGGCGATGTGCACGCCGAGTTTCGGTCGGCTCAACGCCGCGTGGGTGCGCGCGGTATCGGGCGCCGCTTGGGCGAGATTTCCACCCATCGCGAGGAAGACATCGACCTCTCCACGCTCCATCGCCTGCAGAGATTCGAGGGTGTCGAGCCCGTGGTCTTTGGGAGGTTCGAATCCGAAGACTCGGCGCAGTCCGTCGATCAACATCGTGCGCGGACGGTTGGTGATCCCGACCGTACGGTCGCCTTGGACGTTCGAGTGGCCGCGAACCGGGCAAAGCCCCGCTCCCGGCTTTCCGATGTTCCCCTTCAGGAGGGCGAGATTCGAACACGCGATGACGTTGTCGACCGCATTGCGCTGCTGCGTCAGGCCCATGGCCCAGCAGATGATCGTGGCCTTCGAATCCGCGTAGACCCGTGCGGCTGTTTCGAAGTCGGCCCGGGAAAGTCCGCTCGCGGCTTCGACGGATTCGTAGGAGGTGGCGTCGAGATCGGCGACG
>CAIWVZ010000254.1 GCA_903916245.1 uncultured Planctomycetota bacterium
TCTCGAATTCCTTCAGGATCGGTTCCGCGTGTTCGAAGTCGGTGCTGACGTACACCGTCACGACGCGGGACTGTCCGAGCGCCATGACCGCGGCCAACGCCATGAAAAGGAGGGTACGCATGGGCATCCTCGACGAAGCAAGACACGTGCCGCGCAAGAAATCGGCCCATTCCGCAGGTACGCCCCGCCGAATCACCGACTTCCGCCGGAGGCCGCGTTTCAAAAGGGCAACGTCGCCGCGGGATCGTAACGAAACGGAAACGCCCCGAAGGGACCTACTTGTGCTCGATCTTGGGCCAGTAGGTCTTGAATTGGAAGCGGGGCGAGTTGTCCGGATCGTGGCACTTGAGGCACGTCGATTCGCCGACCTTCCCGGCGGGCGTCTTCGCCAACGTCTCCGCGTGATCGGAACCCGGGCCGTGGCACGCTTCGCAGTTGACGTTCTTCAACGTCGGCGTGCGGGCTTCGTCCACCCAACCGGATTCCATCCCCCATCCCGTCACGTGGCAGCGCACGCATTCGGGATCGGTTTCGTCGTGCGTCGCGACGAGCGTGGCGAACGCGCGTTGATGCGGCGTCTCCTTCAACTTCGGATGGATATCGTCGTGGCATTCGGCGCACTTCGCGTCGCCGACGTACTTCGGCGCGGTCGGCAGTCGCCCGACCTTCGTCGCGAGCGCCTCTTCCTTCACCGTCAAGCGATAGCGCTCGAGCAGAGCGTCCACGGTTTCGGTACCGGGGCGCGATTCTTCGAGTCGAAGTCCTTCGTACTTCCCGGTGGACGGCGTCCAAAGCGCGAGATTGCGCCCCTTCGATCCGCACACGAGGACGCGTTGCGCGTCGGGACCGCGATCGAGCACACCCGGCGCGTCGGCGTGCCCCGTCACGAGAACGTCGCACGTCGCGCGACGCGACGCGGGAATCAGATCCGAGAGAAGTCGCGCGTCCGCCTCGGTGCCGTTGTAGATGAAAAGCATCCGCGCGGCGGGATGCGCCTTCAGTTGGGCGACGAGCGCGTCGCCCGCGGGCGTCGTCGCGACTCCCGTCGACTTCGGGAGCGGCGGCAAAAGTCCCACCACCACGACGCCCGAGCCTTCGAGGACGACGGACGGCACGAGCCCGAGATCCGGAGCGGTCACGTTGGCGGCGATCCAAGGGAACGGCGCCATCATCCGCAGGTCGCGCAGGATCGGAAGCCCGAGCGCGAACTCGCCTTCACCGGGTACGAAGCCCGCGTACCCCATCTCGCCGAGCGCGAGCAGGAACGTCTCCATCTTGATTTCCTGCTGGCGACCGGTCTCGCTCACGAGATTGCCGCAGGAGATCACGTCCACCTTGCGTCCCGTCGCGCGCAATTCGGCGATCGCATGCGCACGACGGTGGATGCCTCCGAGCGCGGGCTTCGAACAACCGCACGGCCGGATGAATCCCTTTTCGTTCCCGGTGACGACGACCAACGGATCGGCGGGACGGGTCGTCGCGCCTTCCGCGGTCGCAGGACGCGAAGCGGGAGCATCCTGCGGAACGGAAGCGAGGCCCCGCTCGTCCGGAAGCGCCGCCATCGCGACGAGAAGCACCGCGCACGGCGCGAGAAGGCGCAAGGCGGTCATCGTCTATTTGCAGAATGCGTAGAAGTAGACGAGGAGGCGTTCCTCGCCTTTGCAGTTCGTCGAGACCGTCATCGTGCCGCGCTGATAGCCCTTCTTCAGGCCGGGACCCGGCTTGATCAGGATCTTGTAGGACGCTCCGTCCTTCACGGGCTCGACGGTTCCGACGAAGGCGCCTTCAGGCTCGAACTTCAGGCTTTCGATCTTCAGATCCGCGACGCCCGCCTTGTCGACGACGACTTCCTTCACGTGATCGCCGCCGAGCGTGACGTTGCCGAAATTGAACGTGCGCGGCGTGACGTTGATTTCGCCTTCGACGAGAGCCGCCACCGGGATCGAAATCACGGGCTGAGACGCGAGCGTCGTCGCCACCGCGAGATTCGCGCGGAACGCGCCGACCGGCAGATCGCCCTCGATACGCACGGACACGCGGTAGGCGCGCCCGCCGCCCGCCGCCGTGACGGGGACGGCTTCCGCCTTCACCTGCGAGAAGTCGGGACGGATGTCCTTCACGTCGGCCTTCACCATGCCGCCCACGAGAACGTCGAAGGTCTGCGTTTCGGTCGCGGCACCTTTGCGGATGCGACCGAAGTTGACTTCCGTCACCGACGCCCGGAACGCCGGAGAGATCTTCCCCGTGAGGGTGAGATGCAGGTTTGGGGTTTCTGGGTCGTCGCTGCGGACGTCGAGCGACTTCGTCACGACACCGTCGAAGGTGAGCGTGTTCATCGTCGCCTTGATGTCCAAGGTCTCGCCCGGCTTGACGACGTCGCGATCGAGCGGTGCCGAAGTGCACTGGCAGGACGGGGTCACACCGAGGATCCGAAGATCCTTGGTGCCGCGGTTTTCGATCTTGAAGATGTGGTGGATGGCGTCGTTCTGCGGGGCCTCGCCGAAGTCGTGGGCCGGGCGGGCGCAGAAGATCTTGCCGGAGGGCGGAGTCGCCCCCGACGTCGGACGCGTCGTCTGCGCCGCGAGTCCCGCGACGACGATCAGCAACCCGATGAACAAGCGGACGTTCGATGACATGGTTCGCTCCCGAGAGTCGGCCTACGGAACCCGCAGCCGACCGCTCCGCGCGCCGGAGCCCCTTGCCGGAGTCCGCCCCGCGGAGGACGATGCCGCCATGCGTTCCGTCGGCTTGGCCTTCCTGATTATCGCCCTCGCGACCTGCGGCCACGAAATCGGCACTCCGGAAGACGCCTATCGCCTCTACCTTAACGCCCTCGCGGACGGGAAACTCCCCCTCGCGTGGTCCCTGCTCGACACGGTTTCTCGGGAACGGATGCCGCCGATCCCGGGAAAACCGGAGGTTTCGGACGGGTTCGAACGCTTCAAAGCCGCGATCGATTTCGGCGGTTCGGGCCTGTCTCCCCTCTCCCGCGAGACGGTCGCGAAGGCGTCCGTGCGGCGGTCCGCGATCTCGGGAGACATCGCCGACGTCGAGGTGGACCTGCCCCCTTCGGGCACGGCGAAGATCCGCATGGTCCGCGAAGGCGCCGGCTGGAAGGTGCGCCTCAATCTGCGCTGATCAGGGAGGCTTCGGCGCGCCGACGGGTTCCTGCGGGAGCGACGCCGCCATCAACGCCTGACGGGCTTCGGAGGCGAGGCGTTGAAGCGCCGGGTTGCCCTGCGCGCGCACGAGGCCGATCCTCACGAGTTCCGCCCCCTGACGACGCACCGAAAGGTCCGCGGATTCGAGGCAAGCTTGACCGAGTTGAAGCAACTGATCGGGGCTCGTGTTCATCGGAGAACGCAGGAGGACCTTCGCTTCGAGCGGCAACGCGGCGGCGGCTTTCCCTTCGTTGCGCAAACGCAACGCCTCGAGACTCCACGCCGACGGCGTATCGGGATGTTCGGCGAGCACTTTCGTCACCAACTTCCCGAAGAGTTCCTTTTCGCCCTTCATGAGATGCAGACGCGCGCGCGCTTCCGCGATTTCCGGATTCTCCGGAGTGATGGCGCGTGCCGCGTCGAGATCCGCCTCGGCATCCGCCATGTAGGCGGCGCGGGCTTCCCGACTCGGCTCGGCGGTCAGCGCGTAGACCGAACCGGCCGAGCGCGCCCGCAGCGCCGCGGCTTCCTGCTCGCGCCATACCGTCCGGTGCCACGGCGACGCGTGCAAACGCATCGCACGCGCCGTCGCCGCGGCGCGGTCGAACGCCGCGCGCGCCTTCGAAGGATTGCGCTTCACTTCGACTTCCAACTTGCCGAGATTCATCGCCGCTTGGAAGCGCACTTCTTCGATATCTTCCGTCGGCACGGACGTTCCCGGGATCGGGACGATCGGCGCGTCCGTCACGCGATTCAACAACGTACGCGCGGCGTCCGGATCGCCGACGAACTTGGCCACGGCGAGGTTGTACGGCCCGTGGATACCGCGTGCCGATCGGGCGGTTTCCATCGCGAAGAGCGCGGGATCATCCTTCCACGCCGCCACGTCGCACGCCGATTCGTAGGCCGCGCTCACGGCGAGAAGAAGGCACACGAAAAGTCCCGGTTCGAACCGACCCTCACGTCCGTCGGCGGGACCGCAGATGCACCGCGCGACGAACGGCAGAATGATCCACGGCAACGCCGGAATCAGGAAGCGCGCCGCGGAGATGGCCCCCGTCGGTACGAGGATGTTGGACACGGGCAAAAGGAACGCAAGGAAGACCAACGTTCCCCACCACCACGTGCGATTCCCGCGGGACGCGGCGAACCATGAAGCGGCGAGGGCGAGAGCGACGACGGCCACGCCGAAGAAGGCTCGGACATCGTTGAAGCCCGCGGCCGGGGCCACGTCCAAGTGACCGACGACGGGGATCATGTGGGATGGAGACACGATCATCGGCAGCGTCGAGGTCGCGAACGCGGCGAAGGCCGAAGCGACGCGCGCACCGGTGGAGAACCCCGCATGGACCGGATCACCCGCCGACCATCCGCCGATGACGAGGAATCGGAGCAGCAACGCCAGGCCCACGCCGACGGCCACCGGAATCGCCGCAGCCCACGCCGCGCGCCCCGCGGGGCGCGTCGAGGGTGCGAGGGCGGCGGCGGCCCATGCCGCGACGGGGACGGCGACGGCGCTTTCCTTCGACAGGACCGCCGCGGCCGCGCAAGCGGCCGCCCCCACCATGGACGATCGCGACGTCCCGAGTGCGCAGAGAACCGCCGCCGTCCCGAAGACGACGGCGAGGAGATCCGCCGCACCGACGGGGGTCGCCACCGCCTCGACGCAGGCCGGGTGCAACGCGGGCAGCAGCGCGGCGAGCGCCGCGGCGAATTGCGCCCGCCGACGTCCCGCGAGAAGGAGGGAAAAAAGCTTGAACCGCAGAACCGCCGCGAGCACGTGCAGGAGCACGTTCCCGAACAGCAACGCGGACGCGGCTCCGCCGCCGAGTTTCATCCACGACGCGAGCCACACACCGGCGATCGGGCGGTAGAGCCCACCCGCTTGCCCGCCGCCCCACCAATCGCCCGTGAACAACGCCCCGACGTCGAACGTGACGATCGCGGGATTGTCGCGGACGACCGGCGTCGCGTCGAGCGTGAACCCGCCGCCGGTGGCGTTTCCCCAAACGGCGGCGACGATGACCGCGATCGCGATCATGTACACGGTATTCCCCGTCGCGCCGACGGGAGGCGTGGAGGCGGAGGCGGAGGCGGTCACGTCACCCGAATGGTTTTCGTCGCCACGTTGCCGTCGCCGTCCACGGCGGTCACCACGACGTCGATCCCGGGCGTGCCCGGTGGGATGTCGAAGCAGTAGATCACCCCGTCCTCGGTCGAACGCGACGTGACCTTGAGGACGTCATGGCCTTGTTCGACGCGAACCGCGGGGGCTCCCGCCGCGGCCCACACGGTGACGCACACGGTGGTTCCGGCGGGCGCCGACGCGGGGGCCGTGATCGAAATCGGATCCGGTCGACGCACGAAGGAGGCGCCGGAAGCCGCGCCCGCGGCGAAGACCGCGAGCACGAGGACGGCGAGGAGATGGCGTCGCGTGGGGTGAATCACGGAAAAGACGACGTCGCCCATCGCGGACCATTCCGCATCCGGGCGACGTCGGGATCGTATCAGAAACCCTCCCCGGGTCGTCAATCAAACCCGGAGCGGGGGGACGGCCGGGCCGCCCCCGACCTTCGCATCCTTCTTGCCGAACGCGAGATCCCGCCCTTGGGCGTCGATGACGATCGTGTCGCCTTCGACAAATCCGCCTTCGAGCATCGATTTCGCGATCGGGTCGACGACGCGCCGCTTCAACACCCGCTTCAGCGGGCGGGCCCCCATCGCGGGATCGAACCCCTCCTCGGCGAGCACCGACCGGGCCCCCTCCGACACCTCGAGCCCGATACCGAGTCCCGCAAGGCGGTCTCGAACCGGTCCGAGGGCGATCGCCAGGATCTTCGCCATATCCGCGCGACGCAGCGCGTGGAACAGGATCACTTCGTCGAGCCGGTTCATGAACTCGGGCGGGAAGTGCGCCTTCACGTCGCCCATCACGGAGTTGCGGACCGTCGGATCGTCCGGATCTCCGTGCGCGAGATGACGACTGCCGAGATTCGACGTGAGGATGATGACCGCGTTGCGGAAGTTCACGGTGCGCCCTTGCGAATCGGTCAAGCGCCCGTCGTCGAGCACCTGCAACAACGCGTGGAAGACGTCGGGGTGCGCCTTCTCGACTTCGTCGAACAGGATCACCGAGAACGGCTTGCGACGCACCGCTTCGGTGAGTTGTCCGCCCTCTTCGTGACCGACGTAGCCGGGAGGCGCGCCGATCAGGCGGGCCACCGAGTGCTTTTCCATGTACTCCGACATGTCGATGCGGATCATCGCCGAGGCGTCGTCGAACAGGAGCCACGCGAGGCTGCGCGCGAGTTCGGTCTTCCCGACTCCGGTCGGTCCGAGGAAGAGGAAACTGCCGACCGGACGCGTCGGATCGGCGAGACCCGCGCGATGGCGGCGCACCGCGTCGGCGACCGACGCGACCGCTTCCTCCTGTCCGACGACGCGCTCGCGCAGGCGATCCTCGATGCCGAGCAATTTCTCGCGCTCGCCTTCGAGAAGCCGCGTCACGGGAATGCCGGTCGCCGCCGCGACCACTTCCGCGATCGCGTCTTCCCCGATCTCTTCGCGCAGAAGCGCGCCTTCGCCTTGGGCGATCCGTAGATCCTGTCGGGCCGTTTCGAGATCCTTCTCGAGTTGAGGCAACTTGCCGAATCGCACTTCCGCGGCGCGATCGAATTTGCCTTCGCGTTGGAAGCGCTCCGAATCCCGCTTCGCGGTTTCGACCGATTCCTGAAGCTTCGAGATGGACGTGAGCAGGTCCTTCTCGCGCTGCCATCGCGCCCGAAGCCCGGCCGCCTTCTCCTTGCATTCGGCGAGTTCACGTTCGGTTTCGGGAAGTTGTTCCTTCGACTTACGGTCGGTCTCCTTCGACAGAGCCTCCCGTTCGACCTCGAGTCGGCCGATGGCGCGATCGAGGGCGTCGAGGTCCGTCGGCTTCGAATCGATCTCGATGCGCAGTCGCGAGAGCGCCTCGTCGACGAGATCGATCGCCTTGTCCGGCAAGCGTCGATCGGTCACGTAGCGATGCGAAAGCCGCGCGGCGGCCACGAGCGCCGCGTCGCGGATGCGCACGCCGTGGTGGGTTTCGTACGCGTCCTTCAAACCGCGCAGGATGGCGACGGTCTCGTCCACTCCGGGCTCGTCGACGATCACCTTCTGGAATCGCCGTTCGAGAGCGGCGTCCTTTTCCACGTGGAGACGGTACTCGTCGAGAGTCGTCGCACCGATGCAACGGAGTTCGCCGCGTGCGAGCGCCGGCTTCATCATGTTCGCCGCGTCCTGAGATCCCTCGGACTTGCCCGCACCGACCACGGTGTGGATCTCGTCGATGAAGAGGATGATGCCGCCTTCGGAGCGGGCGACCTCTTTGAGAACGGCCTTCAGCCGTTCTTCGAATTCGCCGCGGTACTTCGTTCCCGCGATCAGCGCGCCCATGTCGAGCGAAAGAAGACGCGTGTCCTTGAGACTCTCGGGAACGTCGCCGGTCGCGATGCGTCCCGCGAGCCCTTCGACGATCGCGGTCTTGCCGACACCCGGCTCGCCGACGAGGACGGGATTGTTCTTCGTGCGGCGCGTGAGCACCTGCATCACGCGGCGCACTTCGCCGTCGCGGCCGATCACGGGATCGAGTTTGCCCCGGCGGGCGGCGTCGGTGAGGTCGCGGCAGTACTTCTCGAGCGCGACCGCGCGCTCTTCGGCGCCGTCGGTGTCGATCTTGTCGTCGCCGTGGACGGATTTGACCAACGCCTCGGCGCGTTTCGCGTCGAGGCCGATCGACTTCACATAGTCGGCGAGCGCACCGCCCTTACCGGCGGCGAGCGCCAACACGACGTGTTCGGTCGCGAGGAATCCGTCGCCGCGCGCGTGCTTGCGCTTCTCGGCTTCCTCCATCAGCGCCGCGAGGTCGCGGGACATCTGGGCGTTGCCTCCCGTCGTCTTCGGCAACTTCGCGAGTTCACGATCGGCGACGGCGCCGAGCCCCGCGGATTCTCCCCCCGCACGTCGCAGAAGTTCGACCATCGTCGAGCCTTCGGCGACGAGCAACGCCTTCACGAGATGCGCGGGAACGACTTCTGGGTGGCCCGCGGCGCGCGCGGATTCGACGGCGCTCACGACGGCGTCTCGGAGGCGGGTGGTCATGCGATCGAGGTTCATGGGATCTCCGTGACCGGGGGATTCGCCCGCGGTCGCGATGAACCCCGTCGCAACCACCGGGCCGATCCGAAAATCCGCTCGGAGACCCGCTCGCCGCTACGAAAAGCGCGACGGGATTGCAGGCTCCCGTCTGCCACCCCGCCAAGGTGTCAGCCGCCCGCGAACGTGACGCGGAATCACGACAAAAAAAGAACCCCGCGCGCCGATTCACGGCGAGCGGGGTGCCGGGACGCGGCGACGACGATTACTCGTTCGGAGTGGCTTCGTCGCGGACGTCGTCGAGGAGGCCGAGTTCTTCGAGGCGCTCCTGACAGGTGATGCAATACTTCGCGTTCGGGATGTACTGAAGACGCGGCATCGCGATGAGGTTGCCGCATTCTTCGCAACCGCCGTACGTACCCGCGTCGATCTTCGCCAACGCTTCGTCGATCGCATGAAGTTCTTTCGCCTCGCGCGCCGCGGCGTCGACGAGGATGTCCCTGTCGAGGGCCGCCGCCGCACGGTCGGCCGAATCGCCCGACGCTTCGTCGATCGACTCTTCGACGTCGCCGAGGTTTTCCAGGCTCAAGCGCTGGATCTCGTGACGGCGTTCGATGAGAGCCGCCTTCATCTTCTCGAGTTGGGCGGCGGTCAGCATCTTCTTCTTGGGAGTAGGCACGTCGATTCCTTTCGGAAGCCCCGGTGGGCCTCAAAGGCCGTAAAGCGCGACCCGCACGGGCCGGAAGGTTAGTGCAGCGGGGACGGAAGGCAAGAGGATCCGTCCGTTTTTTACGCGCCAACCACCTCCATGTGGGACATTCTTCACGATTTCGGAACCGAAACGCTCCCCCGGCGTGCGAACCATCGAAACAGGGCGACCTGAGCGAATCCGTCGGCGATGGCCCCCTCCCCGAGCATTCGAAGCAGGTTTTCCGGGGAAACCGTCTCGGTTTCGAGGTGTTCGAGCGCCTCCCGACGCGCCGGTCCGGGCGTCAGGCCTTTGGCGAGAAAAATGAACCCCTCGTGGTCGGAAATCCCGGCCAAGGGAAAGAAACTTCCCAAGGATTCGAAGGCGGCGGCACGGAAACCTGTTTCCTCCTCCAACTCGCGCGCGACCGCCGCCTCGATGGGCTCCCCCGGTGCCGCGCGCCCCGCGGGGAGTTCGAGCAGCACGCGACCGACGCAGTGGCGCCACTGGCGGATCATCACCACCGAGCCATCGTCCAAAACCGGCAGCACGACGGCCGCCCGAGGCAGCTCGACGCAGTAGTGGACGCCGTCGTCGTCGCCGTGACGGATCAAGTCCTCGCGGACGTCGACGAAACGGGTTTTGAGGACGTGGCGGGACGCGGTGACTTCGTAGGGATCGAGCGGCACGTGGAATCCTTCGCGGCGGTGGCGCGCGGAGCGCGCGACCGGGCGGTGCGCGGCGGTCGGGCGCCGACGGAGTGTAGCGGAGGCCGCGGTACGCCGGGGCTATCATGCGTCCCATGCGACGCCCGTCCGTCTTTCTCTGCGCCCTTCTTTGCGGTCTTTCCCTCGCCCAATCGCCCCGCGTCGTCGCGTGGACGGACGGCGGGGCCGGAGAAATGGTGACACTCGAGGGCGAAGGTTCGTGGGTCGTCGGCGGCGAGCGCGTGAAGACGGGATTCGCCGCCGCACGCGTCGCCCCCGGGGCGAGCGACTTCTACGGCATCTCGTGGAACGACCTCGGCACGGCGGGCGCCGCCCAACTCGCGGTCGACGTCTTTCTCGAGGGCACCCGCCCCGCGACCTTCCGGATCCGCGCCGACGACCCGAAATCGGGGCGCGGCGCAAAGGACGCCCTGATCCGCAACGAACTTTTGAATCCCGGGTGGAACCGCGTCGACGTTCCGCTCGTCGGCATGAAGTCCGGCGACGGACGCGATCTCGATTTCTCCGCGACGGTGCGTCGACTACAGGTCTCGAAGCGCAAGGAGGCCGACGACGCGGCCCTCGTCGGCGACGGCGTCTTCCTCGTCGGAGCGAAGGACGCCCCGAAAGCCCCACTGCTCGCGGCCCTCGCCGCGGAAAAAGACGGCGCGAAGCGCGCCCGGCTGTTGCGGGAAGGTCTCGACGCGCTCTCCGAATCCGATCGCGTCGCAGTCGCCGTCGGCGTTCTCAAGAACGACCGCCACGCACGGGCGCGACGCGCCGCCCGCGAAGCCCTCGCAGGCTGCGGCCTCGACGCGTCCGTCGCCGCCGTCCAGGCCGCGGCGAAGGGAGCCTCCGCCCCCGATCGCCCCGAGTTGGCATGGGCCCTCGCCGCGATGCCGAACGTCGCCGCGCGTGCGGCCGCGGAAAAACTCGCCGCCGATCCGAAGGCCGACGTCCTCGACCGCACGGCGGCGGTGACGGGACTCGCGTCGGCCGCCGCCGCACCCTCGATCACGTTGGTCGCCGCCGCGAAGTCCGCACCGTGGTCGATCCGCGCGGCGCTCGCCGCGGCCTACCGGAAGGCGGGGCTCACCCTCGGCGCCGACGGGCTCATCGCGCTCCTCGAAGGAGAAACCGCACCGCGCATCATCGGCGACGCCGCGGACGCGCTCGCTCACCTCTCCGGGACGGACCTCGGGGTCGACGCCGCGGCGTGGAAACGCTGGTGGGAGGCGAATCGCGGAAAGACCGGCGCCCGCAAACCCGCGACGACGAAATACGGCACCGGTCGTTTCTACGGCATCACCGTTCCTCCGGGCCGCACGGCGTTCGTCCTCGACACCTCGGGGTCCATGCGCGAACCGGTCGTCGGTGGGCCGGCCGCCAAGTGGGTCGCGGAAGCCCCGCACCTCAAGGGAAAGACCATCAAAACCCGGCTCGATCTCGCCGCCGAGGAGCTCGCGCACGCGCTCGAGTCTCTCGGTAACGGTGCGACGGTCGGAGTGATCGCCTACTCGGAATCCGCCCAGTGGATTTCGAAGGGATACGAGCCCCTCGACGCCGCCCTACGCGACAAACTGTCGACCCGCGTCCGCGCGCTGACGGCGGCACGCAAGACCAATATTTACGACGGACTGAACTTGGCGTTCCGTCCTCAAAAGAAGACCGGGCCGATGGACACCTCCGAAGGTCCGGACACGCTGTTCCTCCTCTCGGACGGAAATCCGTCGACCGGGAAGATCGAGGACATTCAGGAGCTTCGCGACGAAGTCCTCGCGTGGAATCTCGGCCGCGCGATCCGCATCCACTGCGTCAACGTGGGCGACGCCGACGCCCGGCTGCTACGGGCCCTCGCGTCCTCGTCCGGCGGGACGTACCTTGACCTCAAGTCGGACCGGCCCGAGCCGCCCGACGAGGAGCCGAAAAAGTGAACGACGTCACCATCCGCCCCGCGACCCTCGAAGATGCCGGCCCGTTTCTGCGTCTCGTCGAGGAACTCGCCGTCTACGAAAAGATGGCACCGCCGGATGCGGAGGCGAAAGCGCGCCTCATCGAACACCTCTTCGGACCGCGCCCTTTCTATCAACTCGTGCTCGCGGTCAAGGGCGGGCGTCCGGTCGGCTACGCCGCCTACTTCTTCACCTACTCGACCTTCGTCGGGCGTCGCACGCTCTACCTCGAAGACCTCTTCGTCCTTCCCGAAGCGCGCGGAGACGGCGTCGGCCACAAATTGCTCGTGACGATCGCGCGCATCGCGCTCGCCGAGGGCTGCGGCCGCCTCGACCTGATCGTGCTCAAGTGGAACGAATTGGCGCACCGCTTCTACGAGAAGCACGGCGTCAAGCGCATGGAAGACTGGGCGCTCTACCGACTGTCGGGAGACGAAATCGCCTCCGTCGCGGCGATGCCCGACGCCTGACCATCCAACCGCCTGAGTAGCCCAACGGCAGAGGCAGGGGACTTAAAATCCCTCAAGTGTGGGTTCGACCCCCACCTCAGGCATCTCCGGCCCGCGGGGTTCACGATGCCGTTCCTTCCGTCACGACGCGCCGATTTCGGTACCGAACGCCCGCCGAATCCGCCGCGTGCGTTCGACCTCACGCGCACGCTTCCGGACGACGTCGGGCTCGGCTGGACCGCGGAGGAATGTCTCCCCCCGTTGCTTCACGAAGACGGGGCCCGCTACACGCCCGACCCCTTCGGTCCGCTCCACGCCCGCCGCGCCGTCGCCCGCTTCCTCGCGACGCTCGACGCGAACTGCGATCCCGAGTCGCTGGTGCTCGCTCCGGGAACGAGCGACCTGTTCGCCCGCATCCTCGAAACGCTGACCGACCCGGGCGACGACGTGCTCGTCCCGGAACCGGGCTATCCGCTGCTCGACATGATCGCGCGCACGCTCGGCATCGCGTTGCGCCCCTATCCACTCTGCCCCGACGATCCGCATCTCGACGCCGCCGCCCTGCGTGCCCGCGTGGGGCCGCGAACGCGGGCCGTCCTCGTGACGAGTCCCCACAATCCGATCGGTTGGCGGCTCGGGCTCGACGACCTCGACGTGCTCGCGAACCTCGGCCTCCCCGTCGTCGCCGACGAAGTGTTTCGCGGATACGACCACCTCCCCGGCCCCGCGCCGTCGGCGCTGCGCCTTCGGGGCAAAGTTCCGCTCGCGGTGCTCGGCGGGCTGTCGAAGGCGGCGCTGCTTCCGGGGATGAAGGTCGCGTGGGCGTCGATCGGCGATCCCGACGGAACGCGTTTCCGCGACACCGTAGGACTTTTGTCCGACACGTGGCTCGGCACGGCCTCCCCCGTCCTCGCGGCGCTGCCTCGTTGGCTCGAAGACGCCCCGAAAAAGCGCGACGCTCTGCGCCGTCGCGTCGCGGAGAACCTCGCCACCCTCCGGGCCACGGTGATCGCGTGCCCGGCGCTCACGGCACCCGTTCCCGCGTCGGGTTGGTACGCCACCCTGCGTCTTCCGGCCGTGCTCGACGAAGACGCGTGGGTCGCGGCGTTCGCACGCGAAGACGTAACGGTCACGCCGGGATGGCTGTTCGATTTCCGCGGCGCGCCCCGCGTCGTTCTGAGCCTCGTCGTTCCGACCGCGATCTTCGCGGAGGGCCTTCGACGAATCGGCGAGGTGATCCGCACGGTCGTCGACCGCCGCTGACGCGGCGGTCGAACGTCAGAACGGCAGCATCGCGCGCGCGACGTAACGGGCGATCTTCGGATTCTCGCGCAAACGGCGGCACGAGTACCCGTACCAGTCGCGCCCGTAGGGCACGTAGACGCGCACGGGATGTCCGAGCCCGAGAATGATCTTGCGCAGTTCGTCGTCGACGCCGAGCAACATTTGGAACTCGAACCGCCCCTTCGGAACCTTCAATTCGTCGATCAGGGCGAGCGCTTCGAAGACGAGTTTCTCGTCGTGCGTCGCGATCCCGACGAACGCGCCGCCCGCGAACATTTTGCGCAGGCAATGCACGTAGTTGCGGTTGATCGTCGCGGGATCCTTCCATGCGAGGGTCCGCGGTTCGCGATAGATCCCCTTGCAGAGGCGGAAATTGGGCGCGAGATGCAGATGCGCGTCGATGTCGGAAGGTGTACGGCGCAGGTAGGCCTGCAGTACCACGCCGACGCGGTCCGTCGCGCGACGCAGCGTCGTGAAGATTTCGAGCGTCGCGTCGGTGTACGGAGTGTTCTCCATGTCGATGCGGACGAACGATCCCTTCGACGCGGCCTTGTCGACGACGCGGCGCGCGTTGTCGAGACAGACGTTCTTGCCGAGGTCGAGTCCGAACGCCGTCAACTTGATCGAGACGTTCGCGTCGAGTTTCTCGGAATCGAGCCGATCCACGATCCCCGAATAGGCGTCCGCGTTGGCGCGCGCCTCGCCCGCATCCTTCACGAACTCGCCGAGCAGGTCGACCGTGGCGCGGCACCCCTCGGCGTTGAGGCGGCGGATGACGGCGACCGCTTCGTCGAGGGTTTCGCCCGCGACGTAGCGCGACGCGACCCGGCGCACGACGAACTTCGGCAGGAGCGGAACGCTCCGGGCGATCAACGTGTCGAGCAACGACATGGGGCGATGCTCCTCAGTGGCCTTCGGCCTCGAGGAAGCGTTCCGCGTCGATCGCGGCCATGCAGCCGGAGCCCGCGGCCGTGACGGCCTGACGGTAGTAGGAGTCCTGCACGTCGCCGCAGGCGAAGACGCCCGGGATCTTCGTGCGGGACGATCCGGGAACCGTCTTCAGATACCCCTTCTCGTCGGTCTCGAGCTGGCCGCCGAGCAGCCCGGTGTTCGGTACGTGCCCGATGGCGAGGAAGCAGCCCTTCGCCTCGACGACTTCGAGCTCGCCCGTCTTCGTGTTGCGCACGCGGAGTCCGGTGAGTCCACCCGCCTCCGGATTGCCTTCGTAGGCGACCGGCTCGCGGTTCAAGAGGAACGTGATCTTCGGATTCGCGCGGGCGCGGTCGAGCATGATCTTCGACGCGCGGAACTCCTCGCGACGGTGCACCAACGTCACCTTCGAGGCGAAGCGAGTGAGGAAGTTGGCTTCTTCCATGGCGGAATCGCCGCCGCCGACCACGATGATCTCTTTTCCGCGGAAGAAGAAGCCGTCGCAGGTGGCGCAGGCCGAGAGGCCGTGGCCCATGAATTCGTTCTCGCGGGGCAACCCGAGGAGCCGGGCGCTCGCTCCGGTCGCGACGATGACGGTCGCGGCCTTCATCGTGCGCTCGGAGGTGGTCACGGTGAACGGACGGCCGTTCGAAAGGTCGACCGAGGTCACGATCTCCCAGTGGATTTCGGTGCCGAAACGCACCGACTGCTCGCGGAACTTGTCCATGAGTTCCGGCCCCATCACGCCGTGCGGGAATCCGGGGAAGTTCTCGACCTCGGTCGTGATCGTGAGCTGGCCACCCGGTTGGGCGCCGGCGAACACGACCGGCTTCAGGTTGGCGCGGGCGGCGTAGATGGCGGCGGTGTATCCGGCCGGGCCGGTACCGATGATCACGACGTTGCGGACATCTTCGGTCATGGGAGTCTCGAGGGAGCGTCGGACGTCGCGGGCCCGCGGCGCCCCGGGCCCCGTCGGTCGCCCCCGACCCGGTACGCTAGCGCACCCCGGGAGGAGCGCCAACGCGCGGGTTTTCCCGACGTTGACGCGTGCGCCCGAGGGGGTAACCTCTTTGTCCGGGATCGCGCCCACCCGGGCATCGGAACTCCATGGATATCACCACCCTTCTCGCCGCCGAACGCATCGTCCACCTGAAGGACACCACCAAGGACGACTGTCTGAAGACGCTCGTCCGCGTGTTGGCCAAGACTCCGCAGGTGACGAAGGAGAAGGAACTCCTGAAGGCCATCTCCGATCGCGAACGCATCCTGTCGACGGGCATCGGCCAAGGCATCGCGATCCCCCACGCGAAGATCGATTCCGTCACCGAATTCGTCGCCGCGATCGGCATCTCGAAGGTGGGCATCCCGTTCGATTCGATCGACGACAAGCCGGCCCACCTCATCGTCATGATCGCGGGCCCCGAAGGACAGTCGGAGCGCTACCTGCGCATCCTGTCGCGCTTCACCGCGATCCTGAAGCCGGAAACCACGCGCTCGCGCATCATCGAGGCGAAGAAGGCCGAGCAGGTGCTCGAGATCCTCCGCGAGACGCGCTGACCGTGCGAAAGGTATTCGTCCTCGGCCTCGACGGAGCGACGTTCGATCTCATCGGCCCGTGGATCGATTCGGGCGAACTGCCGAATCTTCGTCGCATCGCCGACGAAGGGGTGCGGGCCGACTTGGCCAGTTTGTGGCCTCCGCTGACGCCGGTGGCGTGGCCGTCGTTCTACATGGGGAAGAACCCCGGCAAGCACGGTCTCTACGGCTACAAGGTCCGTCAAAAGGGTTCGTACGAAGAACTCCCCGTCTCCGCCGCCGACCGAAAAGGACGCACCCTCTTCGAACACGTGGGCGATCAGGGCGGCAAAGTCGCGGTTCTCTCCGTCCCCATGACGTATCCGGCCTCGCCCGTGAACGGCGTCATGGTCACGTGCATCTTCACGCCGAAGTTGGACGATATCTGGCAGACCGACTGCGCGTATCCGCCCGAGTTCAAGGAAGAGATGAAGCGGGTGATCGGCACGTTCAAGATCCACCCCGACCATCAGTACAGAAAAGGCAACATTCCCGACCTGCTCGCCGATTATCGTGAAACGCTGAAGCAGCGCATCGATCTCTGCGAGCACGTGATCCGCACGAAGGAATGGGACCTCGCCATCACGGTGTTGAACGAAACCGACCACATTCAGCATCAGGTGTGGCACGTCCACGATCCGAAGCATCACGACCACGATCCGGAGGAATTCCGGAAGCACGGCCACGTGATCAAGGAATTCTGGAAGGAAGTCGATCGCGACGTGGGCCGTTTGGCGGCCGCACTCCCGCCCGACGCGACCTTCATGATTCTCTCGGACCATGGACACGGCCCGATCTATCGTTGGGTTCACCTCAACAACATGCTCGCGAAGAAGGGGCTGATCCGCTTCAAGCGGGGTCCGCTCAGTCTTCTGAAACGTGCGGCGTTCGCCCTCGGATTCACCCCGGGCAACGTCTATCGGCTTCTCCTCCGTCTCGGCGTCGGCGGCAAGAAGAAAGGCGGCGGCATGGAAGGGGGCGGCGGTGCGGGCAAACTCGCGCGTCGCGTCTTCCTCTCGGAGGACGACATCGACTGGTCGCGGACCCGCGCCTACGCGACGGGTCACATGGGCCAAATCAACGTGAACCTCAAGGGGCGCGAACCCCAAGGCACCGTGTCGAAGTCGGAGATCCCCGCCCTCCGCAAGGAGATCGAGGCGGCCCTCGCCGAAATCACGGACGACGGTCACTCCGTCATCGACCGCCTCGTTCCGCGCGAAGAACTCTTCCACGGCGAAACGTTGGCGCTCGCGAGCGACTTCTTCGTGATGACGAAGGATCCGTCGCATCAGGCTCTCGGCGGCGCCTCGTTCATCTCCAATCGCGTCGTCGAAAAATCCTACGGCAATTCGGCGACCCATCGCCTCAACGGCATCTTCCTGATGAAGGGCCCGGGCGTGAAGCGCGGCGTCCGCATCGATCCGCTCCGCATCCAGGATTTGGCGTCGCACATCATGTGGCGCCTCGGGCTCAAAGTTCCGGCGGATTTCGACGGAACGATCTCCCCCGCTCCCTACGAAGACGGACTTCTCGATCACGAGCCTCCGCAGACGCTGCCGCTTTCGGAAATCAAGGCGGGTGCGGGGCGCGAGCGTCCGTTGACGGACGACGAGATCGCGAAGATGAAGGAAAACCTGAAGAAGTTGGGCTACGTGGACTGAAGTCCACGTCGCGCGCGGCTCACGCGCGCACGAGGAAGCGCGCCTCCGACGGCAAAGGCAGGCCCGCCATCTCGACGCCGCCGCGCCCGTTCGCCGCCGCGTGTCGCAACGTCATGAAGACGGTTTCGACGTCGTCGGTGCCGCAGGCCGCGCAAAGTTCCGAGGCCGTGAAGCCGCGGCCCGGCGATGCGGCCAACGCTCGGAAGAGAACGTCGCGAAGGGCGAGCACCGAGGCGGCCGCCTTCTTCCCCGCTTCGACTCCGGGCTGGTGATAGGCGTTGATCCCGACGAGCGACGCGTAAAACCCCGTCGCGCGTTCGAACAGGGCGATCAACGCACCGACCGACGCGGGGCCCGCGTCGGGCATCGTGAGGGTGACCGTTTCGCGGCCGCGATCGTGAAGCGCGCGGCGCGTGCCTTGCAGAAACGCCGACAGGTAGTCGCCGCTCGTCACTCCCGGCTCGACGTCGATGGACGCGCCTTCGCGATCGCGGAGCACCTCGACGAAAAGCACGAAGAAGTTGTCGACGCCGTCGCGCAGTTGTTGAACGTAGGCGTGCTGATCGGTCGACCCCTTGTTGCCGTAGACCGAAAGCCCCTGATGCACCGGGCGTCCCGCCGTGTCGAGTTCCTTGCCGAGCGACTCCATCACGAGCTGTTGGAGGTAACGGCCGAGGAGTTCGAGTCGGTCCTTGTACGGCAAAAGCACCATGTCCTTCGCGCCGCGTCCGGAGGACGCGAGAAACCAAGACGCCGCGAGTCGCGCCGCGAGATTCGCCCGCGGGTCGCGAGTGCGCGTGGCGGTGTCCATTCGCGCCGCGCCGTCGAGAAACGCGCGGATCGGCACACCGACGAGAGCCAAAGGAAGGAGACCCACGGCGGAGGTCACGGAGGTTCGTCCCCCGACCCAGTCCCACATCGGGAAGCGGGCGAGCCACGACTCGGCCGCGGCGACGCGATCGAGTTCCGAGCCGACTCCGGTGACGGCGACGGCCGAGGCGGCGAAATCGAGGCCCGCCGCGGCGAAGGCCGCCTTGACCTCGAGCATGCCGTTCCGCGTTTCCTTCGTCCCCCCTGATTTCGAGATCACGACGACGAGGGTCGCCGCCAAGCCGCCCGGCAAGGCACCGATCGTGGCGAGCAGGCGGTCGAGACCGTCGGGGTCGGTATTGTCGGCCACGAAGAGACCGACGGGATCCTTCGGATCACGCAAGGCCACCCCGCAGAACATCGGCCCCAAGGCGGAGCCGCCGATGCCGACGACGAGAACTCGCGCGAAGGCGTCCCCCGACTTGGGACGGAGACGACGATCACGGACGTCGCGGGCGAAGGACTCGACGCGATCCACCGTGTCACGAACGAGCGCCGCAGTCTCGGCGTCGGGGGCGAGTTCGGGTCGCCGCAGCCAGTAGTGGCCCA
>CAIWVZ010000255.1 GCA_903916245.1 uncultured Planctomycetota bacterium
CCTCGGTGGAACCCGCGACGCCGTCGTACGATCGTCCGGCGGACCGTGTGCTTTCGGGGGAACTCGCCGACCGGGTCGCCGCGGTGACCGACGCGCTCTCTCCGAAGTTGCGCGAGGTGTTCGTGCTCTGTGCGCTTCAAGGGCTTTCCTACGAAGAGGCCGCCGACGTCATCGGTTGCCCGGTCAAGACGGTGTCGTCGCGTTTGTCGCGTGCGCGCGACAGTTTCTTCGCGAAATTCAAGGACTACCTCGGCGACGCGTCGCTCGAGGCCGTGCTGAGGGGTTGAGATGGACTGCGCAACCTTGAAAACACGCTGGTCGGAAGTGATCGACGGTCGGGCGACGCGCGCGGACCACGACGCGGTGTCCGCGCATTTCGTCGAGTGCGCGGCGTGCGAGCGCGCGTTCGCGGACTACCGACGCTTGTTCTCCCGTGTGCGGGAGGCGGAACCGAAGTTCGCCGCTCCGCCGAAGTTTCGGTTGCCTCCGGAACTGCCCGGCATGGGCGACCGCCGCGAGGCGTCTCCTTCGCGTTTCCGGCGTTGGGCCGCCGCGGCCGTCATCGTCGGCGGTTTGGTGTTGTCCCATTCGATGACGTTCCGGATCGCCCGCGAAACGAATCCCGTGGGTGTCTCGGCCGTACGCGTCACCGAGCCGCCGTTGGCTTCGGCGTTTCTGCCGTCGGCGCTCCGCGATCACGTGGACGCGACGGATCTGCTCGTGCGTTCGGCGATGTACATGCCCGAATCGGCGGGGGAGAGGGCGAAGTCCTTGTTGGTCGCCGATCTCGCACGGCTCGACTTGGACGGGCTTTCCGCCCGCCTTCGGGCGGAAGGGGTCGAGTCCCATCCCGAACACGGCCGCACGATCGCGGCGTATCTGCAGGCCGCCGACGCGTTCCGTCATGGACTTTGCGACGTGATGGCGCGCACCGCCGATCGACGTCTCGTCGAGCAGCTGCACGACGTCGCGCAGCGTTCCGACGTGACGCGCGTCGTCGAACCGTTGCGTCCCGTCGTGGCCTCGCTCGCGGCGGGAACATGTCTCACGCACTTGCCCGGCATCGACACCGACCCGCGTCTCAAGCCGCTGCAGGCGGACGAACGCGTGTTCATCGGTGCGAAGCAGGCGCGTCTCGAGGGTCGGTACAACGTCGCGGTCGCCAACTATCAGCGCTTCGACCGCGAACTCGCACGTTCTCCCTTCGCTCCGCTCGCGCGCTACATGATGGCGGAGTCGCTCTATCGCGGAGGCGACCTCGCCCGCGCCTACGGAGCGCTCGAGCGTTGCAATCGCGAATCGGTGGATGCACTCGCTCCCGGCGATCCGTTGTCGTCGCTCGTGTTGCTCCGCAGCGTCGACGGCTCGGGGGCTCTCATCCTCAAGTTCGCCCCCGGATCGACGTTCCCCGGGATGCGTGTGTCGTCCGTCCAGGTGAACGTCGCGCCGCCGTCGAATCCGGGGGCCGTCGTTCCGCGCAATCTCGTCGCCTTCTGCGAGCGCCGGGGATTGGTGCCGCATCTCCGCATGATCGGCTCCGGCACGATGGCACTCGATATCTATCGCGACGGAAAGCCGTTGTTGACGGCCGAGTATCCGCGCTTGTTCGCGAACGCGGCTTACCTCGCGCGCCATCCCGACGCATTGCCCGATTCCATGGGACCTTCCGAGATCGAACCGACTCCCGATCTCGACGTCGTTCCGATCGCTCCCGTCCGCTGACGGATCCTCGATTCGTGACGACCGCCGGCTTCCGCCCCGGGTTTGGGCGGAAGCCGGTTTTTTTTATGATGGCGGCCCGGCGCATCCGGCCGTAATCGAATCCCGTATGACGTTCACGTTCCGCTTATCCGTGCTTTTGATCTGCATTCTCGGCATCCCCGCCGTGGCCCAAGACATTCCGGGAAGCACTTCGAAGACCGATGCGGCATCGCTGCGGACGGCGAGTCGCGCCCAACCCGACAACGTCGGACTCCGCCTTCGGTATACGCAGGCGTTGCTGCGGGATTCGCGCGGCGAAACCCACCCGGACAAGACGGCCGCCGTCGCCGCCGAGATCCAGACCGAATGGAAAGCCTGCGTCGCGGCCAATCCCGCCGCGGTGATTCCTCTTCGGGCGATGGCGCGCGATGCGTACTACGCGCGAGACTTCGACTCCGCGATCGCCATGGGGCGTCAGGCGCTTCTCGCGGATCCGACGGACGCGGAAATGGCGACGATCGTCGTGAAGGCGCTCGTCAGGACTCGGAAGGAGTCCGAAGCCACCGACGTCCTGATCGACAATTTTCGTCGACAGGGAATGCCCGCGTTCGCGCAGTCCCAAGGACTGATTTCCGCCTTGGTGACCAACACGAAACTGCGTGAACTGCTCGACGCCGGTTTGTCGAAGTTGGTCGAGGAACGACCCAAGGCGACGCTCATCCGGCTCGCCTATGCGGGTTTTCTCAGCGAGGTCGGTCGCTATCAGGATGCGTGGCGCGAGTTCCATCGCGCCGAGCGCGACGGCCTCTGCGATACCGGGTCGGGAGGTCGCCATCCTTTCGGCGCCGTACTCCGGGACAAAGCTCCGGAACCGGAGTTCCCGGGGGCGTTCGCCGGCGTCGATCTCGCGGGATTGGAGAAGGAAGCCGCCGATCATCCCGATCATTGCGGAATCGCGGTGCGCCTCGCGCGTCGCTACGAACTGCCGGTGACGGAAAAGCTCGAAGCGGCTGCACTGACGGTCGTCCTCGACGACACGCAGCGCCGTGCGATCGAGAAGGCCGTTGCGGGTTACGGCGTGGCGCTGACCCACAACCCCGAATGTTGGCCCGCGTTGTTCCGGACGGGCGAACTCCTGTTGATTCTCGACAAGCCCGCCGAGGCGGCCACGTTCCTCGACAAGGCGGCGAACGCGTTCCCCGTCTATGTCCCCGCTTGGCTCGATCTCGCCGTCGCATGGGCGCGTGCCGGTGACCCGAAGCGTGCGGGGGAGGCCTTGGCGGCCTTCGGGGCCCGTACGGACGTGCTCAAGGGGACGACGCAATTCCTCGAAGCCTCACGATTTTCCGCACCCGACTCCTTCAAGGCGGTCGCCGACGTCCTCGCGGACGCGGCGGCTCGCGTGCCGAACAACGCGCTCCTTCCCGCACATCTCGCTCTCGTGCGATTCCGGGCGGGCGACATCGAAGGCGCTCGCAGTGCGGCGCTCCTCGCCGAGAAAAACGGTTTGGTCGGCCGCAACGCGTTGCCGCATCCCGCTCTCCTCGAAGTCCACGGCATCAAAGTCCCCGTGGCCGCGTCCTCCGATCGTTAGGAGGCGTCGCCTTCGCGGCAGAGGATGGCCCGCGCCCGTTTGGCGAGACTTCCTTCGAACGACTCCCGGCGGACCGCGATCAACTTGCGCATTTCCGGGTCGCGAAGTTCCTTGCGGGTCCCCGCGGTGAGTGCGCGCTGCAACGCATCCGCCTCGAGTCCACCCGGATGGGCTTCGGCGAAGCCCGCGAGGGCTCGGTAATAGCCGAGTTGTCCCTTCACCTTCCGACAGCCGTCGACGATTCCGGTCAGTACTTCGGCGCGCTGATCCGGCGAGAACTTCGGCCACGTCGCGAGCCGTGCTCCCCACGCGTCGAGGAAGGGTCCGACGGGTAGGAGGAGTCCCGGGTCGGATCTCAGGATCCGAATCTCACGAAGGGGGTAGTGGCGGTGACCCTCGGCTGCAAGCAACTCGCGGTAAAGCCGCGCGGCGCGCCCGAACGACCCGCCGTAACGGTCGGGGCGCTCGTGGGCGAGGCGTGCGAAAGCATCTTTCACCTTCGGGGACGCGCGGTCGCCTCCACCCGCGGACAGACCTTGGTCGACGTCGCCCGCGTTGTGGGTGAGGCTCGCGGCCAGCATCAGGAGCGGCCTCTCGCGGCCCGGCATCGCCGCCACCTTGTCGAAGGCACGGGCCTCGCGGGCAAGTTCGTCGTCGACCGCGCGCTCGAGGGCGTCGGCCCCTTCGTGATCACCGAGGGCGCGAAGTCCGACGAGACCCCCGCATAGGATCGACAGACGTTCGCCGTCGTGTCCGGACACGGGCCCTTCGCCCGGGACATCGACGATGCGTGCGCTGACCCTTCCGACGTCCCAGCGCGCGATGGACGCGACGAGGGCGGCGACGCGGTCTCTTTCGGCGGGAGGGCGCCGAAGGAACCAAAGGTGATTGCGGATCTTCGTGTCGACGTCGGTCGGTACGTAGGTCGCCACGGTCGCGAAGTGACAGGCCACGCAGAGCGCGAAGTAATCCGTCCAATCCTCGGCGGTCGGAACCTCCTTCGTCGGTAGAAGGTCCGCGTGCCGCAGAATGCTCCACCAACCGAGCGGGTGATCCGCGTGATCCGACAAACGCGTCCCCGTCGTGGGAGGGGGCGTCTTGAAGGCCGCGATCGAACCGTCGAAGAGCCACGGTGCGGTCGACGTCACCAACGCGATCAGATTCCTCGGGCCGATGAACCCGCCGAACGCCCCCGCGGATTCGGGAGCGATCCAAGAGGTGGGTTTCGGGTCTGACGGCATGCGGTCGATCCGCTATCGTGGACGGCGTGGGACAGCAACCGACGAACGGCGCCGATCGCGGAGAGTGCATTGTAACGGGTGCCTCCGAAGGCATCGGCGCCGCCTTTGCCCGCGCCGTCGCCCGTCGCGGCCGGTCGCTCCTCCTCGTCGCTCGTCGGGGCGCCCTGCTCGACGCCCTCGCCGCCGAAATTCGCGCCGCTCATGGGGTGCCCGTGCGCACTCTCGCCGCCGACCTCGGCGTCGCCGACGGTATCGACGCGTTGGTCGATGCGGCGCTCGCCGACGGGCGTCGTCCCTCGATGCTGATCAACAACGCCGGGTTCGGCCTCTACGGCGACGTCGCCGCGTGCGACGAGCGTCGCCTGGTGGAGATGCTTCGCTTGAACGTGGAAGCCGTCGTGGTGCTTTCTCGTCGCCTTGCGCCCGCGATGTCGGGTGTTCCCGGCGCCGCGATCCTCAACGTGGCATCGACCGCGGCGTTTCAGGCGTGCCCGGGATTCGGTACGTACGCCGCCACGAAAGCGTTCGTTTTGGCGTTCACCGAGGCGATGCATATCGAACTCGAAGGAAAGATTCGCGTGACCGCCGTTTGTCCCGGCTACACGGAGAGCGGATTCCATGCGGTGGCGGGCCTCGATCTCAAGACGATGAAACTTCCCATCATGACCGCGGAAGACGTGGCCGAGCAGGCCCTTCGCGCGTCGGATGCGGGCACGTGCGTTCACGTGTCCGGATTGGGAAACAAGGTTCTCGTCGCGGCATCCGGTATCGTCCCGCGCGCCCTTTCCCGTCGCGTCGCGGGAAAGATTTTTCGACGCAACTCTTTCGAACGTTGAACACAAGTCTCACGGGCGAATGCGTTAAACCGCAATACTCCGCGGACTTAGGTTGGCTCGGCGAACTTCTCCGGACTACGCTTCCGACGCGCCGTTCCTGCCGATGATTCCATCGGGCGTCACGCGGCGCTCCCTCCCACAACGTCATGAAGTTACCGAACACAGCGCGAGCCGTGAGGCTCGCCGTCCTTGCGTCCACGATCGCCGTCTCATCCGTCGGCCAGCAGTTCATCGATGCGACGGCGTCGAGCGGAATCAACGTACCGGGATCGACGTCCGTCGTGCTCGGTCGCGGTGCCGCGATCGCCGATTTCAACGGCGACGGATTGACCGACGTGATTTTCCCGGGCGCTCCCGGACAGCCGTTCAAGGCGTATCTGAATCTCGGCGGCATGACTTTCATCGACGTCGCGCCGACGTCGAATCTCGGTCTCTGCGCCGACATGAAGGGCATGGCCGTCGCGGACTACGACAACGACGGCGACGTCGATCTCTTCACCTGCGTGCGCAACGGACCGAACCGCCTCTACCGCAACAACGGAATGATGGTGTTCGACGACGTCGCTCCCACGGTCGGTCTCGATTGGATCGATCAATCGACCGTCGCCACATGGGGCGACTACGACAACGACGGCGACGTCGATCTCTACGTGGGTACCCGCAAGATGCCGGACGCCCCGGGCTGCAACCGCCTCTACCGGAACGACGGAGCGGTCTTCACGGAAACGACGATGGCGGCGGGCGTCGATCACGGTTCCATGACGTTCGCCTGCATGTTCATGGACTACGATCGCGACGGCTGGCAGGACCTCTGGGTGACGTCCGATCAGGCCTACAACACGACGTTCCGCAAGAACGCCGTGTATCGAAACAACCACGACGGAACGTTCACGGACGTTTCGTTGACGGTCGGTGCCCAGATCGCGATGCAGGCGATGGGCGTCGATTTCTCCGACGTGAACAACGACGGTCGCCTCGCGGTGTACATGTCGAACACGTCCGTCACGATGGGCAACTCGATGGGCAATCCGAATACGGACGGCCACGTGATGCTGCATTGGAATCCGCTTCTCTCGCAGTTCGTCCACGTTGAACAGGCGTGGGGGACTCGCCTCGACGATATCGGTTGGGCGAACATCTTCTTCGACTACGACAACGACGGACGGGAAGACCTCTTCGTGAAGCACATGGCTTCGCCGAACGCGGTGCTCCGCAACTCGGGCACGTTGCCGTGGCAGCGTCTCAGCCCGGCGGCGTCCGGTTTCACGATGTCCGATCCCGACGTGGCCGCCGGTATCGGCGACTTCGACAACGACGGTTTCATGGACATCGTCGAGCCGAAGGGCGGTTGTCCCTCGATGCTGATGCGCAACACGGGTGGCAACGCGAATCACTGGCTCAAGATCAAGCTCGAAGGACGCGAGTCGAATCGAGGCGGACTCGGTGCCGAGGTCCGATTCCTCACCTACGCCGACGGCATTATCCGAACGCGTTTCATGAAGTCCGGAAACGGCATGATGGTCGCGAACGAACCCGTCGTGCACGTCGGTCTCGCCGGGAACTCCTTGGTCAACGTGGTGCAGATCCGTTGGCCGTCGGGACAGATTCAGAACTTGATCAACGTGTCGGTCGATCAGACCCTGACGGTGGTCGAGCCGATTCTCCTTCTCGCGGAATCGGTTCCGGGCGGGATGCGTCCGTGGACGTTGGATGCGCCGAGCGACGCGGGGCTGCCCTACATCATCGCGTGCTCGGCATCGACGTCGCCGGGCGTCGCACTCGGCGACGGCCGATCGTTCCCGTTGGCGTGGGACGGTGTTTTCGAGGCGTCGCTCGCCCAAGGTTCCGTTTTCTCGCCGCAAAACGTGGGTGCGCTCGACGCCGTCGGTCGGCAGGTCGGCCACTTCTGGTTCCCGCAGATCCCGATTCTGAACGGCATCACGCTCCATACGGCGGCGTTGACGGTCGACCAGGCGGCATCCGCGTGGGTCCGAAACATCTTCGGACCGTTCCCGATCCAACTCTGATTTTCATCAAACTTTCGAACAACGGTGGTTTTCGGTCGCATCCGAAAACCGCTTGATTGCGGGCAACCGCAGGAGCCCGGTCCTTCCGGGAGAACAGACAATGAAGCCGAAGTTCCCCAAGTCCCGTTCCGTGACGCGTCTCATCTTGGCCGCCGTGCTCCTGACTCTCGCCGTTTCGGCGCAGGATCCGAGTCGCACGTTCCGTCTCCAGGGGCGTCTCAATTCCGCCACGAACGCCCCCGTGAACGGATTGGTCCAAGTTCAGTTCACCATCTACGACGCCTTGACGGGCGGTTCGGTGCTGTGGAGCGAGACCAAGACCGTCAACGTCACCGGTGGACTCTTCGCCGCGGATCTCGGATCGAATGTGATTCTCCCCGACAGCGTTTTCCCCGACGCGTCGACGGCCCGATTCATCGGCATCAAAGTCGGTTCGGACGCCGAAATGGCACCGCGCCTTCGCGTCGCCGGTGTCGCCATCGCGAATCGCGCGAAGTTCGCGGACGACGTCCCGAACCGACCGATCAATCCGGCATCCGTCAGCATCAACGGGGTGCAGGTGATCGACTCGACCGGTAACTGGGTCGGATCCTCGAGCGGGTTGGTCGGACCGCAAGGTGCGCAAGGCGCGATCGGTCCGATTGGTCCGCAAGGCGCGAACGGCGCTGACGGTGCCCAGGGCGCGATCGGTCCGATGGGTCCTCAGGGCGCGAATGGCGCCGACGGTGCGCAGGGCGCGATCGGTCCGATGGGTCCTCAGGGCGCGAATGGCGCCGACGGTGCGCAGGGCGCGATCGGTCCG
>CAIWVZ010000256.1 GCA_903916245.1 uncultured Planctomycetota bacterium
CTGGCGCTCATGGACGCGGGCGTGCCCGCGGGCGTCGTGAACATGGTGTGCGGTTCCGGCGAAGAAGCGGGCGCGGCGCTCGTGGCGCACCCCGGAATCCGCGCGGTTTCCTTCACCGGATCCACGCAGACCGGATCGCTCATCGGCGAGACGTGCGGCCGTTTGAACCGCAAGGTCTCCCTCGAGATGGGCGGGAAGAACGCCCAAATCGTGATGGAGGACGGCGATCTCGACCTCGCGGTGGACGGCGCGCTTTGGGGCGCTTTCGGTACCACCGGCCAGCGTTGCACCGCCACCTCGCGTCTCATCCTTCATCGATCCATCGCCGAGGCGTTCACCGCGAAGTTCCTCGCGCGCGTCCGGACGCTCAAGATCGGGAACGGCCTCCACGACGGCGTCAACGTCGCGCCGCTCGTGTCGAGCGAGCAGCGTGATCGGGTCGCCGATTACGTCCGCATCGCCAAGGAAGAAGGAGCGAAACTCCTCTGCGGCGGCGGTGTGCCGACGGATCCCGCGTGCGCGGACGGGTGGTGGTTCGAACCGACGGTCTTCGGCGGCGTGACCCGCGGCATGCGCATCGCCCGCGAAGAGGTCTTCGGACCCGTGGTCGCGATCCTCGTCGTCGACTCGTTCGAAGAGGCGGTGTCGATCCACAACGAAGTCGACTACGGTCTCTCGTCGTCGATCTACACGCGTGACGTCAATCGGGCGTTTACGGCGATCCGCGATCTCGAAGCGGGCATCACCTACGTGAACGGCCCCACGATCGGCGCCGAAGTGCAACTTCCGTTCGGCGGCGTGAAGGGCACCGGAAACGGTCACCGCGAGGCGGGGCTTCAGGTGTACGAGTTCTACACCGAGTGGAAGTCGGTGTACGTCGACCACTCCGGACGTCTGCAGCGCGCGCAGATCGACACCTGATCGTCGGTCCGCCGTGCGAAAAGGGCGTGTTTCCCGAGGGGAGACACGCCCTTTTTCACGAGCCGTCGGTTCGAAGCGTTCAGCCGCCGCGCGGCTTCGGACGGCGATCGAGCTCCGCCTGCATCCGCTTGCGGAGTCGCAGCGCTTCGGCGGCCGCGTCGTCGAATTCGAGATTGCGCGCGGTGCGATCCTTCAGATACGCGTCGATGTGCGTGATCCCGGTTTCGTACATCATCAACTTGTCCTCGAACTGCGCGAGTTTGAGGAGGAATTCGGTGCGACGCGGGGCCGTCTCGATGGCTTGTTCGATCCATGCCCGGCCGCGTTGCCATTCGCCGCGCGCCCACGCGAGTCCCGCGAGGTCGGAGAGAACATCCGCTTGCTTCTCGGCGTTGCTTTCGAGTTTTTCGTCGAGGAACTTCATCGAAAGCGTCTTCGCGTCGCGGTCGGCGATGGCCGCGGCTTCGGTCTTGCGGCTCGTCAGCCCTTCGCGGGTGCGCTTCGCCGCGTCGAGCCACCGGAGGTAGAGTGCTTCCGCCTTCGCGTCCTGCTTGAGCACGACGTGGAGTTCGGCGAGGTCGGAAATGGACTGCGCCGATGCGGCTTCCTGTGCGACGAGTTTCTCGTAGATGGCCACGGCTTCGCGGTAGCGCTTGTCGCGGCGGGCCTCGGCGTCGACGCCGCGCTTCAGGGCTTCCTCGGCGCTTTTGCCGCCCTTTTTGGCCTCGGCCTCCCATCGATCGGCTTCGAGCCCGTCGAGAACCCCGAGTTGCCGGACGGACATCGCCACGCCGAGAGCGGCCTTCCACTGGGGGCGCCGTGGGTCGGCCGTTTCCGTCGAGCCTTCGATCGTGCCGTCCCACAGGTCGCGGAACGACTTCTCGGCGAGTTCGGTGCGTTCGCGCGCCGCGGCGAGGTCCCCGCGACTGATCACGAAGTCGCGCGCGATGTAGTAGTCCGTGAACGCGAGACCGAGGCGTCCCGTCCACGAGTCGGGTTCGAGTTCGAGATACTTCACGAACTGTTCGCGGGCACGCGGGTACTGGCGGCCCTGAAAGTACTCGGCGGCGTTTTGCTTGTAGTACGCCGCATCGAACATGCGGGTGTCCTTGTCGGCGCGCGGATCGTCTTCCGGAAGAAGGGCGCAGCCGATCGTGAGCAGGAGGCCGAGGGCCGAGAGGGCGTTGCGGGCGTTCATGGGGGGATCCGTCGCCGGAGGAGGGGCCCGGCGCCGCGCGATCTTACCGCTTCGGGAGGTCGTGGTTCAGGAGTCGGGCGAGGCGTTCCGGTTCGGGGCGCAGCCGCAGCGTCTTGTGGGTGGAGAGGAGCACCTGCCCGGCGGGTGCGCCCCTTGACTTCGACACGAATTTGCGCCGGGTCCACGACACGTCGTGCTTCGATGCGGCGTCGGCCTTCGAGAAGTGGACCGCGAGGGCGGCGGCGTCGAGCAGGGTTTGTTCGGGGATATCGGCCCCGGTGTCGCGGATCACGACGTGCGACCCCGGGTAGTCTCGCACGTGAAGCCACCAGTCGTTGCCCGCGGCGACCTTGAACGTGAGGACGTCGTTGTCCGAGGCCGTCCGCCCGACGAGGATTTCCAATCCGTCCTTCGAAATAAATACGTGGTGGGGCTTCCTCGGTTCGGGCGTTTCCTTGCGTTTCGACGATTCGGGCGGAGGCGGCGCGGGCTTCCTTCTCAGGATGCCGCGTTCTTCGGCGCCGCGTCGCCATTCGGCGATCGCGTCGGCGTCGACGGCCGCCTCCAAGGTTCGGGCCGCCGCGTCGATCGCCGCGATCCGCTCTTCGACGATCCCGCGGCGCGCGGCCACCGCCTCGCCGCTTCTTTCGAGTCGGTGCATCTCGTCGAAACGGGCGGACACCTCTTCACGCGGGGTCTTGGACGGGTCGAGGGCGATTTCCACCGGCGCGCCGGTTTCCCAGTCCGTCACCTTGATGGACTTTTGTCCACGTTTGATCGAGTGAACCACCGACTTGAGGAGTTCGCCTTCGCGGCGCAGCGTCGGGATCGCGTCGAGCGCCGCGAGATCCTTCGCGAGCCCTTCGAGGATCTTCTCCTGCTTCTTGCGGGACTCCCGCAGGTCCTTGGCGCATTCGGAGCGGAGTTCGGCGGATTCGGCGTCCGATTCGCGCGGAGCGAACCACGCCTCGAGCGCCGCCGAAAGATCGCCGTTTTCGAACGAACGCGGCGAAAAATCGTCGCCGAACCCGGAGAACGGCACGTCCGAACCGGGATCGCGCGCGGGCGGCGGCCCGGACGGGACTTTCGTTCCGCGGGAGAAGCGGCTCTCCGCTCCGAGAATCGACGCGATCACGGTGTGGTCGGCGTCGACGAGGAGGAGATCCGGTTTCGATCCGAAGAAGTGGCCGCGAAGGAAGAGACGACGCGGGGCGCCGGATTCGTCGCGCGCGTCGAACGCCGCGACGAGGACGCGGTCCCTCGGGAGCGTCTCCACCGAAACGAGTCGCGAGCCTTCGAGGCGCGCGCGGATTTCGACGCAGAAGGGCGGCGGAGTCCGTGGATTCGGCGGGGGAGTCGCGACGAGATGGGCGCGAGGAAACCGTCGCGATGCGGACAAAAGAAGACCGCGATCGTCTCCCTCCCTCGAAAGGCGGAGGACGATCGCGGTGTCGGTCGGTTGGCCGACCTTGCGCACCTTCGCGCCCGCGCACGTTCCGTTCAACTCCGCGGCGACGAGGCAGAGTTCGGATGGAGTCAGCACGGGCGCGGGGCGTCGGTCAGAACTTCTCTTCGGCGGCGTCGTACGTCCAGCCGATCGAGCACCAGTCCCACGCGAGGACTTCGCCCGGCGCGAAGAACAGTTCGAGTTCGCGCTTCGCGGCCTCGGGCGAATCCGAGCCGTGGATCAGGTTGAACGAGTTCGACACGCCGAAATCGCCGCGGATGGTGCCCGGTTCGGCGTTCGAGCCGAAGGTGGCGCCCATCATCTTGCGGCAGATGGCGATGGCGTTGATGCCGCGCACGGCCATCACGACGACGGGGGACGACGTCATGAAGCGCACGAGGCCGGGGTAGAACTTCTTGGCCTTGTGGGCCTCGTAGTGGGTTTCCGCGAGGGACATCGGGATCTTCATGAGCTTCATGCCCGTGATTTGAAGCCCCTTGTCCTCGAAACGGGAGACGATGCGGCCGATGAGCCCGCGCTGCACGCCGTCGGGCTTGACGATGATGAGAGTGGTTTCCATGGTTCTCGAGACCCGTTTCCGGGGCGGCCTGCGTTTGCGTTGCGCGCGGGACGGCCGCGAATCCGGCGCGTCACCATCTAGCGCGGAGAGGGGGGAGATGCAACCCGCGAATCGGGCGCGGTGTCGAGGGTTTCGGGCGAGTTCGCGGGGGCGCGTCGATTTCTTCGCGGGAGGGTTGTCCGCCGCCGTGCCCGTGGATAACGTGCCGAGCCTTTCGGGTGGAAGACTCGGGGAATGCCTTGTCAAGGGCATTTTTCGGCGGATTCCTCCGGGCAAGCAGGTATGGGAGACGATTCGCGATCTTCCAAGTCCGTCACCGGACTTCGCTACCTCGGGTGCGGCTTGAGCTTCGCGGCTCTGGTTGCCGGCGGGTGGTGGCTCGGCGACCTCCTCGACGAAAGTCGCGGTTGGGCGCCTTGGGGGAAACTCGTGGGGTCTTTCGTGGGGATAGCGATCGGAACGTGGGATCTGCTCCGAACCTCCGCCGACATCGAGCGGAGCGACAAGGGGCATCGGTGACCGCGACCCGGACGGCCTATCTCGCGGCCTGGAGCGCCGTGACTCTCGTGACCTACGGAGTCGCCGTGCTTTGGGTGCCGGGCGCCGACGTCGTCGGCGGCGGGGTGGCGCTGCTTGCGGGTACGGTCGTCGCGGGGGTTGCGGGTGCCGCTTCCCACGCGGTCCTCTTCGGAGGGCTTTCGCGCGATCCCGAGAATTTCCTCCGTGTGTGGGGAGTCTCGATCGCCGTGAAATCGATGATCCTCCTCACGGCGTGGGGGGCGGTCGCCGTGACCCGGGTGGTGCCGTCGGAACCGTTCGTCTGGGCCTTGGCGCTCGGCGTGGTGGGACAGGCGCACCTGTGCGTGGCATGCCTTCTGGCGGTCCCGGCGCGTGCCGGTGACGCGGGCCCGAAGGCGGGTGGTGGTTGAGCGAGAGACAGCTTCAGCGATGGTCCAACCGTTCCTGCTCTCCGGCGATATCTCCGATCCCTTGGAGTGGATTCGCCACCACTGCCTCGACAACATCCACACTCCGTGGGCGAAGATCACGATCCCGGGGCTCTCTTGGGCGATCCCGGTCACGAACTTCTCCATCATGGCGGTCTTGTCGGGGCTGGTCGTCTTCGCCCTCGCCTACGTGGCCGGGCGCCGTCCCGCCGGGTCGATGATCCCGCGCGGCGTGATGCAAAACGCCGGTGAATCGCTCGTGGTTTTCATCCGAGACGAATTCGTGCGCCCCGGCATGGGCCACCACGGCGACAAGTACCTGCCGTTCTTCTGCACGCTGTTCTCGTTCATCTTCGTCACCAATCTTCTCGGGATGGTGCCGATTCCGATGATCGGCGGGACCGCCACGTCCAATCTCGGCATGACCGGGATGCTCGCGGTGTCGGTGCTCCTCGTGTCGATCTTCGGCGGCATTCGGGAAAACGGCATCGGAGGCTTCATCCACGCCTTCATCCCGCCGGGGCTCCCGGGTTGGCTCGTCCCGCTCCTCTTCGTCCTCGAAGTGGTCGGGTTCTTCATCAAGCACGGCGTGTTGGCCATCCGTTTGTTCGCCAACATGATCGCGGGCCACCTCGTCGTGGGCGCATTCCTCGGTCTCATCTTCGTGGCGAAGGCCTACTGGGTCGCGGCGCCGTCGGTGCTGCTCGCCCTCTTCGTCAACGTCCTCGAACTGCTGGTCTGCTTCCTGCAGGCCTACGTCTTCACCCTACTCGCGTCGCTCTTCGTGAGCGGCACGGTTCATCCGGAACACTGATAACCCGGGGTTTTTCCCCTCCTTTGGAGCTACCATGATGACTCTTATCCCTCTCGCAGCCCTCGGTGCCGGCCTCGTGACTCTCGGTGCGGCGTTCGCCATCGGCCGTCTCGCGCAGGCGTCGGTCGAATCCATCGCGCGTCAGCCCGAGAAGGCCGGCGACATCCGCACGACGATGATCATCGCGGCGGCGCTCATCGAAGGTTTCACCTTCTTCGCGCTCGTCGTCTGCCAGGGCGCGGCCAAGAACTGACCCTACCGGCGTCTCCCGACGGAGACGCCGCAACGGAGACGGGCACATGACGTTCACCATGCTGGGCGCGTCCTTCGCGGGCGCCTTGATCGACGCGGGTTCCGCGGCTTCCGCCGCCGGCGGCCCGGAAGGCGGTCAGGGCTTCAATCCGCTCGAAGTCAGCCCCGGACTCGCCGTTTGGAGCGGCGTGACGTTCCTGATCCTGCTCTTCCTGCTCACCAAGTTCGCCTGGAAGCCCATCGTCGCCGCCGTCGAGGCGCGCGAACACAAGCTCGAGGGTGATCTTGCGGGTGCCGAGAAGGCCCGCGCCGATGCCGAAGCCGCCGCGAGGAAACTCGCCGCGGAGTTGGACGCCGCCGCCCTCAAGGCACGTGAGACGGTCGAACAGGCCCGAGCTTCGGCCGAACGCGTCGCGGCGGAAATCGCCGCACGTGCGAAGGCCGATGCCGAAGCCGCACGCGCTCGCGCGGAAGCCGACATCGAAGCGGCCCGCGAGAAGGCGTTGGCGGACATCAAGGAAGTCGCCGTCGATCTCGCGATCGCGATCACCCGCGAAGTCGTGAAGAAGTCGGCGTCCGACGACGATCACCGCAAGGCGGCCGAAGAGGTCGTCAAGGCGATGACCGCGAAATCCAAGAAGGGTGCTGCCTGAAGGGGCGCGCAATGGCGAAAGATTGGATGCCGGTTGCGCGCCGCTACGCGGAAGCCCTCTTCACCCTCGCTCGCGAGGAAGGAAGGGTCGACGCCGTCGCGGCGGAGTTGGCTTCCGTGAAGGAAGCGCTCGCCGCGGATACGGCGCTCTGCACCCTTCTGTCGGACGTCCGGACGCGTCCGGCGTCGAAGGTGGCGGAACTCGGGAAGAAGTTCCCCGCGGCGTCCCCGGTGGTCAACACGCTTCGCCTCATGGCGATGCGCGGCCGCTGCGGCGCGTATGCGGACCTCTTCACGGCGTTCGCCGAAGCGCTCGATCGCCACTACGGCATCGTGCGTATCGGCGTCGAATCCGCGGCGGAATTGCCGCCCGCGGAACTCGCCGCCCTCCGCGACGGACTCAAAGCGTCGCTCGGAGGCGAAGTCGTGCTCGAGACGTCGGTCAATCCGGCGATCCTCGGCGGGCTCCGTCTCAAGTTCGGTTCGACGTTCGTGGACGGAAGCACGGCTTCCCGCCTCGAGCGTCTCAAGTCCTCCATCCTCGCGCGTTCCTGACGCGCGCGGCCGTTACGAAAGATCTCCACCATGGGTATGACCCCTTCGGAAATCACCTCCATCCTCAAGCAGCAGATCAAGGCCTTCGATGGAAGCGTGGCCGTCAGCAACTTCGGCACCGTCCTCTCCGTCGGTGACGGCGTCGCTCGCGTCCATGGACTGAAGGACTGCAAGGTTTCGGAACTCCTCGAGTTCCCGAACGGCGTCAAGGGGATCGCGCTCAACCTCGAAGAAGAGGACGTCGGCGTCATTCTTCTCGGCGACGACACGAAGGTGAAGGAAGGCGATCGCGTGACCGGCACGGGCGAGATCATCTCGGTGCCCGTCGGCCCCGGCCTCCTCGGTCGCGTCGTGAACGCGCTCGGCGAACCGATCGACGGCAAGGGCGTGATCAAGTCGGATCTCAAGATGCCGATCGAGCGCAACGCGCCGTCGGTCGTCGAACGCAAGGGCGTGCACGAGCCGCTCCAGACGGGCATCAAGGCCATCGACGGCATGATCCCGGTCGGTCGCGGCCAGCGTGAATTGATCATCGGCGACCGTCAGACCGGCAAGACCGCCGTCTGCGTCGACACGATCATCAATCAAAAGGGCAAGGGCGTGAAGTGCGTGTACGTCGCGGTCGGACAGAAGATGTCGACCATCAAGGGCGTGCAGGCCGTGCTCGAACGCGCCGGGGCGATGGAGTACACGATCATCGTGAACGCCTCCGCGTCGGATCAGGCTTCGATGCAGTACATGGCGCCGTTCTCCGGAACGACCATGGGCGAGTACTTCCGCGACCGCGGCGAGCACTGCCTCGTGATCTACGACGACTTGTACAAACACGCGACCGCGTGGCGTCAGGTTTCGTTGCTCCTGCGCCGTCCGCCGGGTCGTGAAGCGTTCCCGGGCGACGTCTTCAATCTCCACAGCCGTCTCCTCGAGCGCTCGGCGAAGTTGGCCGACGACGCCCACACGATCAATCCCGCCGAATACAAGGCGGGCTCGGGGTCGCTCACGTCTTTGCCCGTCGTCGAAATCCAGCAGGGCGACGTGACGGCGTACATCCCGACGAACGTCATCTC
>CAIWVZ010000257.1 GCA_903916245.1 uncultured Planctomycetota bacterium
CCCGGGAAAACGAACGGGGGAAGTGTATCAGCCGGAAACGGCGCTTCAAGTCGAAGGTGCGGAACGCGTTAATCTGACCTCCCGTGCGCGTCTTCCTCTACCCCCTTCTCCTCCTCGTCGTCGCGTGCTCCCGAGCGGAGCCGTCCGCCGTGGGGGTTCGCGATGCCGGATCGCTGTTCGACGGCGTTCCCATCCCGACGGTCCCCGGCGATCCGGTTGCGGACGGCGTGGGTCCCGCACGCATCGTGTCGGTCATCCCGAGCATGACCGAATGCGTCTACGCGCTCGGACTCGGGGGCCGACTCGTCGGGCGCGATCGCTGGAGCGACGCCCCCCCGGAAGCCGCCGCGCTTCCGTCGGTCGGCGACCAGCGAACCATGTCCGTCGAAAAGATCGCCGACCTCCGTCCGGATCTCGTCGTGACGTGGAAGTCGATGCCGGATCTGTCGACGGCGCTCGTCCGCGACTTCGGAATCCGCATCGTCGAGCCGGAGACGGAATCCGGCGGCGCCTTCGGGGGCATCCTCGACGTCGCCGAGGCGTGCGCGGTCGCGGAGCGCGGGCGCAAGCTTCTCGCAACGCTCGACGAAGATCGACGCCGCATCGAAGCGAAGTTTCGCGATAAACCGAAGCGCTCGCTGCTCGTCGTGCTCGACCGGGGGCAAACGGGGATCTTCGTCGTCGCGCCCGGGTCGTTCCTCGATGCGCTCTTCGTCACGTCCGGATTGGTCAATGCGGCGCCGGTCGGTTCCGGCCCGTGGGCGTCGCTGTCCGCGGAGAAGCTCGCCGAGACGCGTCCCGACGCGATCCTCGATCTTTCGATCGGGGACACGCAGGGGGGGCGCGCGGAAGCGGAGGCGTTTTGGACCCGCTTTCCGCATTTGCCCGCCGTCTCTTCGGGGCGCGTCGTCGTCGCCCGGGCACCCGTTCTCGTGCGCCCGGGACCGCGTTTCCATCGGGCGGCCGAAGTGCTCGGAGATCTGATCCATGGCCTCTGAGGGCGTGCGTCCGCGCCGTGTCGCCGCGACCGTCGCCGCCGGGCTCGGACTCCTCGTCGTCGCCGTCGCGTTCGCGTTGGGCACGGGGCCGACCTCCGTCGATTGGGATCGTGTGATGACCTTCGACCGCACCTGGCTCGACGCGAGGAAGGTGTGGGATCATCGGCTGCCGCGGGCGATCGCCGCGGCGATCACCGGCGCGGCGTTGGCGCTCGGCGGCGTGGTCTTTCAGGTGCTGGTGCGCAATCCGCTCGCCTCGCCCTACATCCTCGGGATTTCGGCGGGCGGGTCGCTCGGGGCCGCGATCGCCCTCGCGTTCGGTTTCGCGTTCGCCGGACCCGCGGCCTTTTTGGGGTGCCTCGCGGCGGTCGCCGTCGTGTTCGTCGCGGGGAATCCGCGTGGTGCACTCAAGTCGACATCGCTTCTCCTCGCGGGCGTGATCGTCAACGCGACGTTGTCCGCGGCGATCACTTTCGTGAATCTCGTGGCGGCGCCGTCCGATCGCGACCGCATCCTTCGTTGGCTCGTCGGCGGGTTCCCTGAAGCGTTCGAGACGTCCTCGCTGCTCGCCGGTGCCGCGGTCACGGTGCTTCTCGCGGCGTTCATGTTTCTGCGATCGCGTGAACTGAATTTGATCGCCGTCTCCGACGGGCTCGCGGCGAGAAGCGGCGTGGACGTGCGTCGGATGCGCATCGAGTTCTTCCTGACGGGCTCGGCGTTGACCGCCGCCGCCGTCACGTTGGCCGGTCCGATCCCTTTCGTCGGCCTCGTGGTGCCGCACGTGGTGCGTCTCGTCCTCGGATCCGACCACAGATTGACGGTTCCCGTCTCGGTGTTCGGGGGCGCCGCCTTCGTGATGGTGGCCGATGCGTTGGCCGCCTCGATCTGGCGCGAACCTCTCCCCGCGGGCGTCCTCACGGCAGCGATCGGTGGTCCGATGTTCCTCGTGATGTTGCGTTCGGCCGACAAGGAGAAGGCGGGGCTCGATGACTGAGGGCATGGAGGTCATGGGTCTTTCGGCGGGTCACGCCGCGTCGAATCCCGTGATTCGCGATGCGTCCGCGAAACTCGGATCGGGACGTCTCGGTTGCATGGTCGGGCGCAACGGCGTCGGAAAGTCGACGTTGCTCGAGACGATCGCGGGATTGCGGGCGCCTTTCGCCGGTCGCGTTCGTCTCGACGGAGTGGATCCCCATGCGATCGCGGCGCCCGCGCGCGCGGGGCTCATCGGTTACCTCCCCCAAGCGGACGTCGTTCCTCGAGGACTATCGGCGCTCGACTACGTGCTTCTCGCACGGCGCGCGCTGCAGGGGCCGTGGCCTTTCGATCGTGACGAGGACGTCGCCGCCGCGCATGCCGCGCTCGAAGCCTGCTGCGCGGACCCTTTGGCCGATCGCCGTCTCGGGGCGATGTCCGGAGGCGAACTCCAACGGGTCCGTTTGGCTCAAGCGATGGTCGGTGGGGCCCGTTTCCTGTTGCTCGACGAACCGAGCTCCCATCTCGATCCGCGTCATCGCATCGAGACGTTCGCCCTCCTGCGGGGGTTGGTCGACCGAGGCATCACCGCGTTGGTCGTGACGCACGATCTCGATCTCGCGACGGGTTGCGACGCGGCGTGGTTGATCGGAGCCGACGGCGCCTTGACTTCGGGGTCTCCGGACGACGTGTTGACTCCCGAAGCGCTCGGCGCGGCTTTCGGCGTTCCGTTTCAATTCGCGACGGCGGAGGGCAGAAAGCCGTTTCCCGTACCGATGGGACCGGAATCGCGCGCCAACGCCCGCCGTCGGGAGCCGTAGGATGAGGTGGTGTGCGTCGATCCGTTCGGTGCACTCGGAGAACGTCGATGCTCGATGACCTGCAGTCCGAGCGCCTACGGCGCACGCTCGCCTTCGCCGCATTGGTGCTTCTCCTCGCGGGGCTCTTCCTGATCGTCGCACCGTTCCTTGCGGCGATCGCGTGGGCGTTGGTCCTCGTCATGTCGACGTGGCCGTTGTTCGAACGTCTGTCGGCGAAGACCGGAGGAAATCGCAATCGGGCCGCGGGCATCGCGACCTTCGTGCTCGCCGTCGTTCTCGTCGCTCCGGCCGGGGTGCTGCTCTACATGGCTTCACAGCAGGCGGCCGAGTTCGTCGGAAAGGTCAATGCCTGGTTCGTCGATACTTCGGCTGAAGTTCCCGCGAGCATCCGCAACCTGCCGGGAATCGGGACGTATCTCGCCGATCGCATCGTCGAATGGAAAGTGGAGCACGAGACGAGCAAGAACATTCTCGCCGCGATGAAAGCCGACGTGCTTCAGATCGCGGGCGACGTCGGCGGCCGTTTGGCACGCGGCGCCTTCTCGGTCGTCGTGTGCCTGTTTACCTGTTTCTTCTTCTACAGGGACGGCGAGGCGATCGCGTCGTCGTTCGCGCGCGGGGCCGTACGGCTCGGTGGTGAACGGGTGACGTCGCTCATCGCGACGACGCGTGAGACGGTACGCGGCGCGGTGTACGGGATGGTGTTCACTGCCGTGATTCAAGGTGTCTTGGCGGGACTCGGCTACTGGATCGCCGGTGTCCCGGTACCGCTTCCGTTGGCGGCCGTGACGACGGTGGCGTCGTTCATCCCGTTCGGAACGCCGCTCGTCTATACGCCCATCTGCGTCGGATTGTTGACGTCGGGAGCTCCGTGGTGGCACGGCGTCCTTCTCTTGACGTGGTGCCTTCTCGTCGTCTCGATGGCCGACAACGTCATTCGTCCGATTTTCTTGAGCAAGGCGACGAAGATGCCGCTCGTTTTGGTCGTGTTCTCGATCTTCGGGGGATTGGCGTCGTTCGGGTTGCTCGGACTCTTCGTCGGCCCCGTCATCATGGCCGTCGCTCAGGCGTTGTGGAAGGAATGGTCGGCGGGCGCGACGCCCAAACGACCGACGCCCGAAAGTCAGGGATAGTCGCGGGACGGGCGCGCGGGAGTCGTCAATCGACGGACCGCGGGCGGCCCTCCCGCGTAGGCTTCGAACGAGAGCCCCGGGAACAGGGCGTCGTCCGCTTCGACGCGATCGATCCAAGCGGATTCCACGTCGGCTCCCCGCAGTGCGGATTCGAGCCTGTAGAAGCGATCCGCATGCTCGCGGGCGCGCTGCTCGGCGTAGTGGGCCGCGGTGTCCATCGTGAGAATGAACGCCCAGTCGGACGACTGAAGCAGAAGAAGTTCGCGCGCCATGAGGTCGAGGATGCGGCGTTCGCGTGGATCGGGATCCGTCGCCGCTCGGGCGGCTTCGATCATGCGTCGCTCGATCTCCTGTTGGTGGCGCAGGATCCACGAGTTCTTCGTGTTCAGCCACACTTCGAGAAAGCCGTTGCGTCCCCACGTCGAAAGCGGAGGGGCCGCCGCCGTTTCCGGGGCGACGTCGCGCAGCGTGTCGGACGGCGTCGCGAACGACCACGGCAATCCCGGTGTCCTCGCCGCTTCACGGAAGAGCTGTTCGATCCACCACGGGCCCTCGTACCACCAGTGACCGAACAGTTCGAGATCGTACGGTGCGGTGACGACGGGCGCGGCGCACCCCGCGGCGACGAGTGCGCGAACCTGTTCCGTGCGCGCGTGGATGAAATGCCGGGCGTGATCCGCCGCGCGACGTCGCGCCACGGCCGGGTCCCATGGTTGCTTTTCGTGCAACTCGACGCGGCCCGTGACGCGGTGATACTTGAAGCCGAGGTTGCGGCGGATCCCGTCCGCGTGCAGCCACGGTTTCACGTACTCCCACGGAGCGTCGAAACCGACGTCGCGATAGAGTTCGCGGTAATCGGGATCACCGGGATAGCCGATGGTGGACGACCACACCTGGCGCGAAGATTCCGGGTCGCGTGCGAAGGCCCGGATGCCCGACGGCAGCGTCAGCGGTCGATGGACGCCGAAGCGGGGCGTCGGCACGGCTCCGAGCGCGGCGTGGGTTTCGAGGATCGTCCACGAGAGATCGTGCTCGGCGAGATCGGCGTCGATACCGGGTGCGTAGGCGCATTCGGGAAGCCACCATCCGGCGGGACGTCGTCCGAACGCTTCTCGATACGCCGCGACACCCACCGCGATCTGAACGCGGCGCGCCTCGGGCGTGTTCACGAGCGGTAGCACCGCATGCGTCGCGCAGGATGCGAGAATCTCGAGCGAGCCGGCGTCGACGTGCCTTCGGAACGCTCCGATCAAGTCGCCGCGCTCGGCGACGAAGTAGTCGCGCATCTGAAGCGCGCGGCGGAAATGGTGCTCCGCCGCCGGCCTCAGGGGATCGTTCGCGGACAGTCGGTCGATTTCGGCGCGTCCGAGCGCCACGCGACGATCGAGATGACCCTTCGCCTTCTCCATGAGGATGGGCGCTCGGAACATCTCGAGGAGCGGCGGCGTGAGGCCGACCGCGATCCGCGCGGGGACCCGATCACGACGAAGATCGTCGAGCACGAAAAGGAGCGGGAGGTAGCAGTCCACCAACGCCTCGAAGAACCAGTCCTCTTCGAGGAAGTCCGGATGCTCGGGGTGGTGCACCCACGGGAGATGACCGTGAAGCACGATGCACACCGAGCCGCGAGGGCGTGCGAAAGTCATGCGATCGCCGCCTCCGACGGAGGCACCGGTGGTTGATCCGGAGGGGCGAAATCGAGCAAGAGGCGGTCGGGATCGCCGGGAAGTCGCATCAGCAGTTCGACGTCGTAGCCGCGCCCGGGTTCGACATCGGCCATCCATTCCTTCGCGAGTCCTCCGACGTCGATGTCGCGGAAGGTCCGCGTCCGACGGTCGATCAGGCGCAGGATGTAACGGATGTCGTGCCGTCGCGAAGGTTCGACCGCCGCGAGACGTCGTCGCGACGCGTCGCCGCCGAGTTCCCAGCACGCGTAGAGGGTCCACGGATCCCGCGGCACCGCCCAAAGGACGTCGCGCGGGTGGTGATCGGGGATCTCCACGAGCGGGGGAAGCCACGGCGTCGTGGGCTCGTCCGAGGTCGTCGGCAGTACGTCGGCGAGGTGGAGCGAGCCGCCCGCTCGGCGTTCGCGCGCCCGCGCGTAGGCCGCCGCGTAGTCGCGAGCGCTGCGCGCCCACGACCAGTCGCCGCGCATGCCTTCGAGAGACATCGCGACGTGAAGGCCGCGATCGTGGAGGTCGACCGCCCGACGAATCGCCGCTTCGAGAGCCGCCGCGGTCGCGTCGCGGAAGAGGATGCCGGTCGCCGTCCCGTCCCCGAGGTGCTCGGCGTTCGCGTCGATCACCGTGTCGACGAGCCCGCCGGTCGCACGGACGATCGGCGGAGTTCCATAGCGCATCGAAATCAACTGATTGAGACCGCACGGCTCGAATCGCGACGGCATCAAGAAGAAATCCGCACCCGCCTCGACGACGTGGGCGCGGCCGTCGTCGAAGCGGAGGTCGACGACGACGTTTTTGGGGAAGGTTCGCGCGAGCCCGAGTAGAGCTCGTTCCACGGATCGATCCCCCGTGCCGAGGATGACGACGCGGACATCGGGACGTTCCCGCAGGACGGCGGGAAGGCTTGTCGATAAAAGATCGAGTCCCTTCTGCGGGACGAGACGAGCGACGGCGCCGAAGACGGGGCCGCCGCGGTCGAGAAGTCCGTAGGTGGCGAGCAACGCCGCTCGGCAGGCGACTTTGCCCTCGGGAGCGGTGGCGGAATAGCGGGCGGCGATCTTGCGATCCGTCTCCGGATTCCACGCGTCCACGTCGAGACCGTTGACGATGCCGTCGAGCAGCCCTTCCCGCGTCGCGATGATGCCTTCGAGACCGTTGCCGAATTCGGACCTCAGGATCTCCCGGGCGTAGGTCCGCGACACGGTGGTCAACCCGTCGACCATTCTGATGCCGCCTGCGAGCAGGTTGCCGCGTCCGTTGACGAGAAGCCGTCCCTCGCGCAGGAGTTCCGGCGGAAGCCCCGCGGCGTTCAGGTCGTCGACGGAGAAATCTCCCTGATAGGCCAAATTGTGGATCGTGAGAAGCGTGGCCGCCTTCGACAGATCGGCGTCGTGCTTCCATCGCGTGCGTAGAAGCGGAGCGACGAGGGAAGCCTGCCAATCGTGCAGGTGAAAGACGTCGGGACGGAAACCGGTGGCCTTCGCCACGCGGATGGCCGCTTCGGCGAAGTAGAGGAAACGGGCGTGCCCGTCACCGTACGAGCCCGGTTCGGTGCCGTAGAGGTCGTCACCCGTTTCGAACACGCCTTCGTTTCGGACGAACCAGATCGGCACGCGGGGGGAGTCCGAAAGAAATCCTCGCCAAAGGGAGAAAGGCCGCGGTCCGCCGGCGTACGGGCAATCCACCGAACCGAGCACGCGCGTCAAACTCGCGGCGTGCTTGCGAACCTTCGAGTAGTAGGGGAGGACGACCGCGGTCGACATGCCGAGCTCGGCGGTCGCGACCGGAAGGGCCCCCCCGACGTCGCCGAGACCGCCGGTCTTGGCGAAGGGGACGGCTTCGGACGTGATGTGGAGGACCCTCACGGACTCATGCTAAGCGCAACGGCGGTGCGCGTCCATGAAGTGGACAGGCGGGGGGCGCGGTCCTACGATGAGGGGAGTGACGGATCCGCTCGACATCTTTCGGAAACTCCTCGCGCGCGATCGTGAAGCGGTCACCGAAGGGCTCCCGGCTTTCCGGGAACGGCTGCGCGCGCGACGCGCGACTTACGGCGGGCGCGACCTCGTCAAGACCATCCGGCCCAAGTTTCTCGCGTCGTCGGATCTGCGCCATCTCGACTACACGGCGTCGGTCATCACGGGAGCGTGTCGCCGCTTGGCGGATCGGGTCTTCGACGATCCGTCTCTCCATGCGTTCATCGGAATGACCGAAGGTGAACGACGTCTCTGCGCGCTTCCCGCCCGCTGCCCGGACCCCATCGCGTTCGCCCGTCTCGACGCCTTCGCGACGGCGGAGGGCTTCCGCTACGTCGAACTCAACGGAGAGGTTCCCGCCGGGTGCGGCTACGGCGACGTCATCGCCGAAACCTTCCGCGAACATCCGCTTGTCGCGGCGTGGGCCGAAGCCGTCGGAGCGCGCACGATCGCGACCGAGCCACCCGTTCTCGATCACCTGTTGCTCGCGTGGCGCGCCGCGGGAGGCGGTCGCAAACCGGTGATTCTGGTCACCGACTATCTCGATGCGGCGACGCTCGACGAGTTCGAAATTTTGGTGGAACGTTGGCGGGAACGCGGCTTCGAGTGCGTCCTTGAAGACCCGCGGAGCCTCGGCTTCCGGGACGGACGCCTCTGGGCGAAGGGGCTTGCGATCGATCTCGTTTACCGAAGGGTCTTGGTGAACGAGTATCTCGATCGGGAAAACGAAGTGCGCGCTCTCGGCGACGCGGTCGCCGCGGGGGCGGTCGTCATGGTGAACCCCTTCCGTTCGAAGTTGCTCCACAAGAAGGTCACCTTCGCGCTCCTTCACGGGGACGGTCTCGAGGACGATTGGCTCACGCGGGAAGAGCGCCGCGTGATCCGCGAGACGATTCCGTGGACCTGCAAGGTGCGTGAAGCGCGGGTTCGTGGGCCGGACGGCTCGGCCGTCGACCTTTTGCCTTGGGCCGTGGGACATCGCGACGAACTCGTGCTGAAACCGTCCGACGATTACGGCGGTCGAGGCGTCACCTTGGGGTGGACCAAGAGCGCGTCGGAATTCGAATCCGCGTTGCTCGGCGCGTGTTCGGGCGACTGGGTGCTTCAGTCGCGCGTCGGCCCTTTGGAAGAACCCTATCCGATGTTCGAAGCCGGACTCGACGAGCGACCGATGACGGTGGACGTCGATCCTTACGTGCATTTCGGACGTGTTCACGGAGTGTTGGCCCGACTCGCGGCGGGGGCCATCAGCAACGTCACCTCCGGCGGTGGACAGGTCCCGATCTTTTATCTTCCCGACGAGGAGTCGACATGAATCTCTACGGAACGCGCGGCATCGAGATCCCCACCCTCGGCGTCGAGGAGGAATACCAGATCATCGACGCGAAGACGCGCGAGTTGTCGTCGGACACGCGTGTCCTTTTGTCGGAGGGCGCCGCCATCTACGGCGAGCATATCCGTCCGGAGTTCCACAGCCCCGTCGTCGAGGTCGTCACGACGGTGTGTCAGACTCCGAAGGAGATCGCCGAGCAGGTCACCGAACTGCGACGCACCATGGTCGGTCTCGCCAAGAAGCACGGTCTGCTCGTGGCCGCCGCATCCACCCACCCGACGACGAATTGGCGCGACGTGAAATTGTCCGACGGCGAACGCTACCTGCAGATCTCGAAGGATTTGGGGGACGTCGTCCGATCGAATCTCATCTACGGGATGCACTGTCATATCGGAATCAAGGATCCCGACGCCCGTATCCACGTGATGAATCAGGCGCGATTTTTCATCCCGCATCTCATCGCGCTCACGTGTTCGTCGCCGTTCTGGCAAGGTCGGGATACGGGGTTGTCGTCCACCCGGACGGCGATCTTCAGGCGGTTCCCCCGAACGGGACTGCCCGAGCACTTCGAGTCGTTCCCGGAATTCGAAGCCTACGTCAATCTCCTCGTGTCGACGGGGTCGATCGACAACGCGAAGCGGATCTACTGGGATATTCGTCCGCATCCCTTCTATCCGACCATCGAGTTCCGCGCCTGCGATCTCCCGACGAAAGTGCGTGAAACGACGGCGGTCGTCGCCCTCATCCAATGCCTGTGCACGCGCTTTCTCGCGCTCTATCGGCGCAACATGAGCCTGCGCGTGTGGCCGCGCAATCTCGTCGTCGAGAACGTCTACCGCGCCTACCGCTACGGCGTGTCGGGGGACTTCATCGACCTGCAGACGCGTCGCACGATTCCGTTCCGCGACATCATGCGGCAGTTGTTGGACGACCTCGCGGAAGAGGTCCGTCTCCTGCACTGCGAAAACGAGATGGCGGAGATCTATCGCATCATCGAGCACGGCAATTCCGCCGACCGTCAACGCGCCGTGTTCGCGTCGACCGGCTCGCTCGACCGCGTCGTCGATCACGTCGTCGCCGAAACGATGGAAGGGGTCTTCTGACGGCGATCAGATCGAAATCGAACCGATGTCGCCCTCGAATCGAGGTTGCTTCGGGACGATGACGATTCCGGACGCGGACACGAAGAAATCGCGTTTGTCGGCGTCGGCGTCGACGCCGATCGTCGCGTGGTCGGGGACGCGCACGTTCTTGTCGATGATCGCCTTGTGGATGCGTGCGTTCCGACCGATCTCGACGTTGTCGAGGATGATCGAGTCGGTCACTTCGGCGAAGGAATGGATCTTCACGTTGCGGCCGATGACCGAGTTTCGGACGGTGCAACCCGAAAGAATCGATCCTTCGCAGACGATCGAGTTGGTGGCGCGTCCGGTGCGGTTGTCGGAATCGTGCACGAATTTCGCGGGCGGGTCGTCGTAGCGCGCCGTGAAGAGCGGCCACTGACGATTGTAGAGATTGAACGCCGGAACCACGTCGCGCAGGTCCATGTTGGCGTCGTAGTAGGCCTCGACGGTGCCGACGTCGCGCCAGTACGTGTTGGCGCCGGTTTCGCCCGGAACCCGGTTCCCGCCGAAGTCGTAGCAGTAGACGCGGCGATCGCGGACGAGAGACGGGATGACGTCCTTGCCGAAGTCGTGCGTGGAATCGGGATCCACCGCGTCGCGTTCGAGCGCCGCGATGAGGGAGCGGGCGGAGAACACGTAGTTGCCCATGGACACGAGGGCACGCGTCGGATCGCCCGGAATGGATTTCGGCGCCTTCGGCTTCTCCTCGAATCCCACGATCCGCCACTCTTCGTCCACTTCGATGACGCCGAAAGCGGTCGCCTCTTCGATCGGGACGGTGATCGCGGCCACCGTGCAGTCCGCGCGCTTCTCTTCGTGGAAGGCGATCATCTGCGACAGATCCATCCGATAGATGTGGTCGCCGCCGAAGATGCAGACGAGATGCGGACGCGACTCGCGGACGAGATTCAGGTTCTGCCAGATCGCGTCGGCCGTCCCTTGGTACCACGCGTCTCCGGTACGCATCTGTGCCGGAACCGCTCGGACGAATTGGTCCTTCATCGGGGTGTCGAGATTCCACGCGAGCGCGAGATGCTCGTTGAGACTCTGCGACATGAACTGGGTCAGCACGTAGATCGAGCGAATTCCCGAATTGATGAAGTTCGAGAGGACGAAGTCGATGATGCGGTACTTGCCGCCGAAGGGGACCGCGGGCTTCGCGCGGTCGCGCGTCAGCGGATGGAGGCGGCTACCCTTGCCGCCCGCCATGATCATGCCGAGAACCCTCAGTTGCATGACGCGATGCTAGCGGGATTCGGCGGCGACCGCGAGGGCGGTCAAGAGGAGTTCGGCGTGGCTCCACGTCAGCGGCGACACGCTGAGCGGCGCCCGGGTCGAAGGATGGATCTGCTCGGGCAGCATTCCCGAAGTCGTGCCGCGGTCGAGGCACCATCGCACCGCGTCGAGCGCGTGCCGACGGTGCTCCGGACCTCCGAGGGCGAGACGCCACCGCGCGCTCCATAGGGTCGTGATGAGCCAAGGATTGCCGGGGATGTCCGGATCGCCCTTGACGACCTGATGGTAGTAGTCGTCTTCGTAACGGGCCAAGCCCCCCGACGTCTTGACGTGAAGCGTCTTCTCGACGGCATTCATCGTCGCGATGATCTCGGGATCGGTCGGCGCGTGCATCCCGAACAGCCAAAGCCCCGCGAGGGCGGCGTCGACGGTGACGTCGTGCCAGTAGCCGTCCGCCTGACGATGCCCGAGCCGGACGAAGCGGCCGAGGTCGTTGTGCCAGAGCCATTCCTTCATCGCCGCCTTCATGCTCGTCGCCGCTTCGGTCATCCGTGCCGCATCGGCATCACGACCGCGGAGCCGAGCGAGTGCGGCGCCTCCCGTGAAGCCGCCCCACACCGCTCCGACGGTCCAGGCATGCGTGCCCCAACGTTCCTCCCACGGGTCCCACGATGGAAGGGGGAGGTGCGTGACGGGATCGCGATGCCGCGTCAGGAAATCGCATGCGGCTTCGACGGCGGGATCGATCGCGGCGATCCATGGGGCGTCGCCGAAGCGTTCCGCGTATTTCGCGAGCGCCCACACCCAAAGCGCGGTTTCGTCTTCCTGAATCGGAAGCACGGGGCGACCGTCGCGGACCGAGGGATGCCACGTCGACGCCGTCGATCCGTCGGCGTTGTATTTTTGGAGGAAGCATCCGTCCGGTTCGAGCAGAGGCGCACTCCATTCGAAGAACCGACGTGCGCCGTCGGCGTCGCCGGCTTCGCCGAGAGCGTGAGCGACCAACGCACCGTCGCGAGGCCAAACGTAGGAATAATGATCCCGTCCGAAATCGAGGATGTCCGAGTCGTTCGCCGCGAGGATGCCGCCTTCCGCGTCGGTTTGCGTCCGAATCACCAACAGAGCGCGTCGCGCCGCCGCCGCGATATCGGCCGGGACGCCGACGAGCCGTGCGTCGCCGACGGTGGCCGCCGCCACGCCGTGGGCGCGACACCGCCGTAGGAACGCTTCGGCTCCCTCGTCGATGCGGGCGCGGCGGATCTCTTCGCGGGCGCTCGCGAGATCCGTACCCATCGCGAGGAACACCCGGGCCGTCGGCGTGGAGTTTCCGACCTTCGCCGCGCGGATGGTCATGACCGAATCGACCGAACCGTGAGCGACGGCGTTCGATTCGGGCTCGGCGAAATCGTCGATCGGCGCTCGGGCGCCGCGTCCGTCGTGGGCGCGTCGCGCATTGACCGACGCCCGCACGTCGGCGTCCGGGGCGTCGGCGACGGCGAGAAAATGACGTCGGCGCTTGTAGTGGTGGACGCCGCGGAATCCCTCCTCCGCCAACGCGCGTGCCGTGTCGCCGAGGTCGTTTTCGAGCAAAGCGAAATCGTGGTGCAGCACGATGCGTACCGATCGATCGGCGCCTCGAAGGTCATGGACCCGGAACTCCCGCACCACGACCGGGCGCGCCGGGTCGATCGCGTCGTTGCATTCGACGCGAATCCCGAGTCCGTCGTGGATCGCGGTCACGCTCGTCACCGTCGTGTCGGGTTCGAACCGAAGGTCGAGGTTCCAGTCGGGAGCGTCGAACCAAAAAGCCGCTCCGTCGAGGATGATTCCGGTTCGACACGCGCGTCCGAGGAGGTGATTCTCGGCCCCGATCGCGGGGTAATGCCATTCCCGCAGGCGGTAGGCACCGTCGAAAAGCGCAAGCAGACGGCCGTTGCCGAGTGGGAGGTCGCGGGGCATGGGGACCCGCAAGGATAGCCTCCGAGACGGCTTCGCGACCGTGAATCCGCTTGGTCGGTGCGGTATCGTCCCCACGATCAAGGAAACCCCATGAACGAATCGATGCTCGCCGCCCGCATGGGCCGTCTCGGAACCGAATCCGCGTTCGAAGTGCTCGCGCGCGCCCGTGCGTTGGAAGCCCAAGGGCGCAGCGTCGTCCATCTCGAAATCGGCGAACCGGATTTCGACACCCCGCCGAACGTCGTCGAGGCCGGCATGAAGGCGCTCAAGGACGGCTGGACTCACTACGGCCCGGCGCAGGGGCTCCCCGAATTGCGCGCCGCCATCGCCGATGAAATCGCCCGAACCCGCGGATGGAAGCCGTCGATCGACGAGGTGCTCGTGTGTCCCGGCGCGAAACCCATCATGTTCTACATGATCCTCGCGATGATCGGCCCGGGCGACGAGG
>CAIWVZ010000258.1 GCA_903916245.1 uncultured Planctomycetota bacterium
CGTTCCTGAAGGAAGTTGTAGAGCGACCCCTTCTCGGTGTCGGCGTACTCCCGAACCATCTGCAGCAAGGTGCCGAGTTCGACACCCTTCGGGTGCGGTTGGATTTCCTTCGTTTCCGGAGGCAGTTCTTCGACGGCGCGCGGAAAGAGCGTGACGCCGTTCGTTTCGGTCGTCACCGTCGCCGTCGTCGCCGAAGCGGCTTGGCTGCGGGTCGCGAGCGGCGTGTCGTCTTCATCCGCGCTCACACGCGTCGGCGGTACGAACACGATGCGCGCGTGCGGATTCGCGATGGCCGTGAGATCCAAGAACTCGTCGACCGACCCTTTCCCCTTCTGATAGCGACCTTCGAGTTCGACCGACACCGCGGTGCCCGTCGGGAACGCCGAGGCGGGGAGAAAGACGCCTTGTTCGGCGAGAGCACGGGTACCCGGGCCGAGTTGCCGGAAGCGCTCCGGCGGGAAGTCCTTCGTCTCCTTGTCTTCGGTCACCTCGGCGCGGTTCGTCTTCGTGTTCATGGCGAGTTCGATGTGATGCGCCGAGGCGTTGGCCTTCGGCTTGGTCACGATCGCCATGGGACGTCCGGTGGTGATGAGTCCGTACATGCCCGCCGCGGAAATCCCGATGCCCTGCTGCCCGCGCGACATCTTCAGGCGATGGAACTTCGACCCGTAGAGAAGACGGCCGAAGATGTTCTCGACCTGCTTGCGCACGATGCCGGGACCGTTGTCCACGATCGTCACGCGATAGCGGGAGGACTTCGCCGTCGCCGGACGATCGGGCTGAAGATCTTCGATGATGACCGCGATGTCGGGCAGGATCTTGGCTTCCTCGCAGGCGTCGAGGGAGTTGTCGACCGCTTCCTTCACCGTGGTGAGGAGCGCCTTGCGCGGATTGTCGAATCCGAGGAGGTGCCTGTTTTTCGCGAAGAACTCCGAGACGGAGATGTCCCGTTGCTTCCGCGCCATCGCTTCGGCTGCGTTTTCGCTCTGACTCATGATGCCGCCGGCTCCCCGCCGACCCGATCCCGGAGACGGATCCCGCCCCCTTTTCCCCGAGCGGCGGTGCGACCGCCGCGCCTTCCCGAACCGCCCAATGGCCGGGAAAGGCCGGGCGAGTATAAACAGGGCCGAGGACGAGGGCGAGGACGCCCGAGGAACTCCGCCACCATGAGCCGCTCCCCCATCGACGCCCCGTTCGGCGCCGTGCTCTTTCTGACCGCGCCGCCGCCGCGGGCCCCGCTCGATCGGGCCGCGGTCGGGCATCTCGACGCCGAGCCGATGGAGATCGACGGTCTCGGCGAAGCGGCGGCGGCGATCGCCGCATTGCAACCGCTCACGATCCTCGCGTCCGATCTGCGCCGCGACGCGACGGTCGCCGACCGTCTCGGCGACGCGACGGGCGCTCCGGTCGCTTTCGATCGACGCCTTCGCGATCGCTCATTCGGCACATGGGAAGGACGGAGTTGGACCGACCTCGTCGTGAACGAACCCGCCGCCGTCGCGTTCCTCGAACACTTCGACACGGCAGCCCCACCCGGAGGCGAGACGACGACCGATGTCGCGACGCGCGCCGGCGCCCCGATCCGCGAACTGCTCATGAAAAAGCATCGGCAGACCATCGCGGTCGTCGCGGCGCCGACGGTCGTCCGCGCCGTGCTCGCCGATGCCCTCGCTCTGCCTCACGGGGCGACGTCCCGGTGGCGCCTCGACCCCCTCTCGACCACCGGACTCCGATTCGAAGGCCGATTCGCGACCCTCGCCTGGGTCAACCGTTTCGGCGCCGCGCTGTTCTGACCCGACGGGCGCGTTTCCCCTAGGATGCGCGCATGCCGTACGTCCGTCTCCTCTGCACCGTCGTCGCGTGCGTCGGCGTCCTCGCCGCCCAACTTCCGTCTCCGCTGCCTCCGCTCCCCGAGCCCCGCCACCTGCGGTGGCACGCGCTCGAGATGAACGCGTTCGTGCACTTCGGCCCGAACACGTTCACCGGGGTCGAATGGGGAACGGGCAAGGAGAAAGCGGAGCAGTTCCGTCCCGAAGGGCTCGACGCGCTCCAGTGGGTGAAGGCGTTCAAATCGGCGGGGCTTCGCGGCGTGGTCATCACCGCGAAGCATCACGACGGCTTCTGCCTGTGGCCGACGCGCCACAGCACCCATTCGGTGGCGGCGTCTCCGTGGCAAGGCGGTCGCGGGGACGTCCTCCGTGAACTCGCGCGCGCCTGCCGCGAGGAAGGTCTCCTTTTCGGCGTCTACCTGTCGCCGTGGGACCGCAACCACCCGACCTACGGCACCGACGCCTACAACGACGTGTTCTGCGCGATGCTCGAAGAAGTCCTCACAAGCTACGGGCCCGTCTTCGAAGTGTGGTTCGACGGTGCGTGCGGAGAGGGTCCGAACGGAAAGCGACAGGTCTACGACTGGCCGCGGTACGTCGCGACGGTCCGCAAGCACGCTCCCGACGCGGTGATTTTCAGCGACGCCGGCCCCGACATCCGGTGGGTCGGCAACGAGAAGGGCTTCGCCCCCGAAACCTGCTGGTCCCCGCTCGAACGGGACCGCTTCGTTCCGGGC
>CAIWVZ010000259.1 GCA_903916245.1 uncultured Planctomycetota bacterium
CATCGGCAAGTGATCGAGGTTCCGGGCGACGCACCATGCGTCGCCCGGACCCGCCGCGGGGTGCCCCCCTCCGCGACGCACGCAAGGTTCGATGGGGGTAGGCTTTCAGGCGATACGAGGTGCCCGGCCCTAACAGATGGGGCCGGGTGCCGCCGCCGGTCGAAACAGACGACCCGGTGGACTTGACTCAACGAGGGTGATTCAGGCCCCTCCTTGCTCCAGGTGAAACGACATGAAGACGCGCTCCAACAACCAGTCCCGAACGACCACGTGGGCGGCAAAGATCGCGAAGGCCTTGGGCCTTGCCGGTCTCCTCTCCGCCACGACGCTCGCGCAGTCAACGCCTTCTCAGGTGGTGGCCGGCGCGACCGGTTCGGCGCCCTCCAGCTACGTAGCGATGGGCGGCAACATCTACTTCGTTGCCACCAACGCGGCGAACGGCACCGAACTTTGGAAGTGGGACGGAACCTCCGCTTCCTTGGCGGCAGACATCAACTCCGGCGCGGGGTCGTCGGACCCCTCCGGGCTGACGGTCTTCAACAATGAACTGCTCTTCTCGGCGACCGACGGGACGAACGGCCGCGAACTCTGGAAGTTCGACGGCACGACCGCCTCGATGGTGTCGAACATCAACGCGGGGGCCGGCGATTCGGACCCGCAATACTTGACCGAGTACAACGGAAACCTGTACTTCTCCGCCAGCAACGGCGCCTACACGGGCGCGGGCGGGCCGGTGGGGCGCGAACTCTGGAAATACAACGGCACGACGTCCTCGCTCGTCAAGGACATCTACACGGGTGGCGTCGGTTCGTTCGGCATCACCAACGAAGGTGATCCGAAGAACTTCGTCGTCGCGACGGTTTCGAGCGGGACGTACCTGTTCTTCCAAGCGACCACCGCCGACGGTGTCGAACTTTGGCGTTCGAACGGGACTGCGGCCGGCACGGTCCTCGTCAAGAACATCTACACGGGTTCCACGGGCCTTCCGCCCGTCGTGAACAGCTCGAGCCCGGAGAACCTCACCGCGTTCAACGGTGAACTGGTCTTCACGGCTACGACGGCCGACGGTACGGAACTCTGGAAGTCGGACGGAACCTCCGCCGGCACCCTGATCGTCTCGAATCTCGCCGCCGGAAGCGCGTCGTCTTCGCCGGCGTACCTGAAGGTGCTCGACGCTTCGACGCTTCTGTTCGCGGCGAACGACGGCACGAACGGAACCGAACTCTGGAAGTACGACGGTTCGTCGATGTCCTTGGTGAAGGACATCCGCTCGGGTGCGAACTCGTCCGGTCCGGCCAACCTCCACATCTGGAACGGCATGGCCCTGTTCGCCGCCAATGACGGGACGAACGGCAACGAGCTTTGGAAGTCCGACGGAACGGCGGCCGGTACGGTCCTCGTGAAGGACATCAACGCGGGCTCGGCCTCGTCGAATCCGAATGGATTCACCTCCGTTACGACGTTCTGCACGGACGGCGTGATTTTCGGCGCCACGACGGCGGCCGCCGGCCTCGAGCCTTGGCGCACGGGCGGATCGTCGGCCAGCACGAAGTTCGTGCAGGACATCCGCAGCGGTGCCACCGGATCGATGTCGAGCCCGGCTTCGTTCGTCTCGGACGGCCTCAACATCATCTTCACGGCGAACAACGGTTCCACGGGAACCGAGCCGTTCATCTTGAAGTCGTGGATCTTCGACGAAACCGCTCCGACCGTGACGTGCCCCTCGGGCACTTCTGCGGCCGCGAACGGCTCGTGCCAGTCGTCCATCCCGGACTACTGCGCTCCGGCGACGGCTGCGGATGACTGCAATGTCGTCACCCGCGCCCAGTCTCCGGCGGTCGGTGCGGTGGCGACTCTCGGCGCCAACCCGATCACCGTGACCATCACGGACGAAAACGGCAACTCGGCGTCGTGCTCGGCCACCTTCACGGTCGTCGACTCGACCGCGCCGTCGATCACGGCTCCGTCGGCGATCGCGCAAAACAACGATTCCGGCTTCTGCTACGCGACGGTGAGCCTCGGCAGCCCGACGACGTCGGACAACTGCTCGGTTTCCGGCTCCGCGACGAACAATGCTCCGGCGACCTTCCCGGTCGGCACGACGACCGTCGTGTGGACGGTGACGGACGGTTCGGGCAACACGAATACCGCCTCTCAGTCGGTGGTCATCACGGACAACCAGGATCCGTCGATCACGGCTCCGGCCACGGCCACCGCTTCGGTGGACGCGGGCCTTTGCACGTCGTCGTCGGTCGTCCTCGGTTCGGCTACGACGGGGGACAACTGCAGCGTCGCTTCGGTGACGAACAACGGTTCGTCCCCGTACGCCCTCGGCAACACCACGGTGACGTGGACGGCGGTCGACGCGAGCGGCCGTTCGAGCACGGCGACGCAGCTCGTCACGATCACGGACAACCAGGATCCGACGATCTCGGCTCCGGCGGATGTTTCGGTGAACGCGGATCCGAGCGCTTGCTCGGCGTCCCCGGCCCTCGGCTCGGCG
>CAIWVZ010000260.1 GCA_903916245.1 uncultured Planctomycetota bacterium
CGTGGAGACCGTCGAAGGCGGAGGTGGCGTCGGCCTTCGTCCAAAGCCCGACGCGGCCGGCGTCGCGAATCATGTCGTTCGAGGCTTCGATCACGCGTTCGCCGTCGAACATGACGAGGATCGCTTCGCCTTCCATCGACACGCTGATCGTGTGCCAGCCGGGGGCGACGTCGACTTCCTTGTCGCCGAACTTCGACCGCACGCCGTCTTTCACCACGTAGAGGCGGATGTTCTTCTCGAGCGGGTTCCAACGGGTGAGGTAGTAGTTCTTCGCGTCCTGATAGCGCCACACGAGACCGCCGCCCTGATCGTCCGTTCCCGACAGCGCCTTCACCGCCACCGAGACATCGAGGTCCTGCGCCGTGAATCCGTCGATCGGGCAGACGTTGTAGGTCTTCTCGAGATTCGCGGTGTGCACGACCAAAACGCTCGCGCCGAACGGTGACGTGGGATCCGACTCCACCTTCCACTGCGCGGGGGTTCCGCTGCCGTCGGTTTCCGTCGGCTTGAACGCGGCGGGCAACGCGGAGGAATCCTCGAAGGAGACGCCGAGCTTTTTCGCCGACTCCGCGGAAGGAGCGCTCGCGCATCCCGCCATTCCGAAGGCGATCAAGATCAACGAGAGCATCGGCGCACGAGAAAGTCGGGGGTCATGCATGGGAGTTCGGATCGTAGGGACGCAAAGTGTGCCCAACGGCTCCCTCGGCGTCCATGCGGTGAAGAGACTCCGCGCCTCTCCCCCCCGACGGGAACGCCTCGGCGTAATAGATGCGCACGGCGCGCCGAAAGTACCCGCCTCCCCGACTTGACCGCATCGGCACGATTCCGAAAATCCCAAAAGCGCAACCAAGAACCGCGAAAGGGATGTGCCGATGGAGTCCAAAGGAAACGTGGTGGTTTTTTCGGATCAGGGTCATTTCGTCGATCGACGCGATGCCGGATTGCAACTCGGCGCGCAGCTGCGTCATGCGCTTCGGAACGGATCGAGGGCGCGCACGCTCGTCGCGGGCATCCCGCGGGGAGGGATCCTCGTGGCCGCCGACGCCGCGTCGGTGATCGGATGCGATCTCGACGTGATCGGTGCGACGCCTCTGGTCTCCCCCGTCGACCCCGAGACCCCGTTCGGTGCGGTGGCGGAGGACGGCGCCGAAGCGTTGTCGCCGTTTCTCCCCGACGGCGGGATGGGACACGATTGGGCGCTCGCGGAGCGACGACGCAAGCGTGCGGAGATCTCGCACCGCATGGAGTCCATCCGCACCGCGATCCCGTCGTCGGACTGGGCGGGCGCCCGCGTCATCATCGTGGACGACGCCGCGCCGACGCCATGGCTCCTCGCCGCGGCGGCGGAAACCGCCCGTCTTCGAGGCGCCGCCGAGATCGTCGTCGCGATTCCCTGCGCTCCCGTGGACGTCTGCCACGAGTTGACCGACAAGGTGCCGCTCGTGGTCGCCGGGGTGGCGACGCAAAATCCTCTCCGAAGCCCACTTGAGGTCTACCGTCGTTTCCCCCACGTCACGTTCGGAGAGATGATGGAAAAACTCCGGAACGCGGGGGTTCGCACGCGCGCGTCCTGACCGCTAAGATCCGCCCCATGCGAAGCGTCGCGACGGGATGGATCCTCCTCGCGGGGGTGACGACCGCGCAATCTCCCGCAGTCGACGAACTCCTCCGCACCGGGCGGTTTGCGGAGGCGGAGATTCGACTGCGGGAGACGCTTCGATCCTCGCCCGGCGCGGAGACGAAAGCCGCGCTCGCCGCCGCGCTCGCCGGCCAGTTCCGATGGGGAGACGCGGAGCCGCTCATCGCCGACGCCTGCGCCCGCAATCCGCGAAAAAGTCAATGGTGGGTTCTGCTCGCCAAATGCCGCTTCGAACGCGGCGCCTGCGAGGCGGCGGGTGAAGCCCTCGACAAGGCACTCGCACTTTCGCCCGACGCCGACACGCTCGACGCCCGCGCCGCGTGCGCGATGCAGGCCGGACGCCCCGCGGACGCCGAACCGCTGCTGCGTCGCGCCCTGACCGCTTCCCCTTCGCACGTCTCCGCGCGCGTCCGACTCGGACGCCTCCTCGTCGACGCGGGCAAACACGCCGATGCCCTCCCGCACTTCGACGCGGCCCTCGCCGTCGAGCCTCGCCACGCCGACGCACTGTATTTTTCCGCGCTGTGCCTACGCGCCGAAAAGCGTCTCGAAGAGGCGCTGACTCGCGTCGACATCCTCTTCGCCGATTTGCCCGGCCACGTCGGCGCCGCGCAACTGCGCGCGTCGCTCCTTCGTTCGCTCGGCCGAAAGGACGCGGCGGCTCTCGCATGGGATTCGCTGAGGCGTCTCGTCGCCGAGGACGATGCGTTGGCCGCGGAGCTCGCATCGCTCCGCATCGGCGTTCCGGACGCCGCGCGCCGACGCAAGGCGGCCGCCCGCGCACTCGCGCTCGGTCGTTTCGATCTCGCGGCGGAACAGTTGCGCGCCGCCGCCGCGATCGATCCGCGACATCCGGAACTCGCGGAACTCGCGTCCGCGCTCGAACGCGCGCGCGGGGGAATCGGCGCCGCATCACGACCGGGCGCGACGAAATGAAGGTCCTCGCGCCGTCGGTGTTTCTCCTCCTCGTCGCGTGTGCTCCGGACGCCGTCCCGACGGGTCCCTGGCTCCGAGAAACGACGGAAACATCCGGGGTCCGCTTCATGCATGACGCTGCCCGCACGCCGCGGAAGTACATGCCCGAAATCATGGGGTCCGGCATCGCGGCCTTCGACGCCGACGGCGACGGCGATCCCGACCTCCTCTGCCTGCAATCGGGGCCCGTACCGGGCGGCGGAGCGTCGCCGAAGCCGGGCGCGTCGCGCGGCCCCGCGCTCTTCCTCAATCGCGGCGACGGCACGTTCGACGCGGCGCCGTCGGCGCTGCCGCCGATCACCCCGTGCGCATTCGGCGTCGCCTGTGCGGACTACGACGGCGACGGACGCGTCGACGTCTTCATCGCCGCGCTCGGCGGCGACGTGCTTCTCCGCAACCGCGGCGACGGCACCTTCGAAGACGTCACGCGAAGCGCCGGCATTTCCGAAGACGCGTGGGGGCACGCGGCGGCGTGGTTCGATGCGGATCGCGACGGCGACCTCGATCTCTACGTCGTCAACTACGTCGATTTCTCCACCGCGAAGCATCGCGACTGCGGCGACCCCTCGAAGGGCCGTGTGTCTTATTGTCATCCCGACGCGTGGCCGTCCTCGCCGGACGTCCTGTGGCGCAATCGCGGCGACGGAACGTTCGAAGACGCCACGCGCGCACTCGGCTTCGACGATCGGGACGGCAAAGGACTCGGAACGCTCGTCGGCGACTTCGACGGCGACGGCTCTCCCGAGGTGTACGTCGCGAACGATTCGACGCCGAACTTCCTTTGGCGTCGCGGGCCCGACGGTCGCTACGAGGACGTGGCGATTCCGGCCGGCTGCGCTCTCAGCGAAGACGGTCGCACCGAAGCGGGCATGGGCGTGGCGGCGGGCGACGTGAACGCCGACGGTCGCATCGACATCCTCGTCACCAATCTCACCCGCGAATCCAACTCGCTCTATCTCTCGACGCCGACCGGGGACTTCGACGAGGCCTCACGCGTGTCGGGCCTCTTCGGAATCTCGTGGAAGTGGGTGGGGTTCGGGTGCGATCTCGTCGACTACGACAACGACGGAGATCTCGACCTTCACGTCGTGAACGGTCACGTCCTCGACGATCCGGAAGCGACCGACGACGCCGTTCCTTTCCGGCAGCCCTTCCAGTTGGTGCTGAACGACGGGACGGGGCGATTCTCCGAGGTCCCCGCCGATCGCCTCGGGGACTACGCGCGTCCGGACCTCGGCCGAGGCACCTGTACCCTCGACTTCGACGGGGACGGGCGCCCGGATATGGCCGTCGCGACGAACGACGGCCCCGTTCGACTCTTCCGAAACAGCCTCCCCTCCCGCGGGGAGTGGATCGGACTGACGCTCAAGGGCCGGGCGCCGAACAC
>CAIWVZ010000261.1 GCA_903916245.1 uncultured Planctomycetota bacterium
ACCGCTTCGATTTCGGTCACCCAGTGGGCTTCGACCCAAAGCGGCGCGTCTCCCGACAACACGCGCAGAAGCGCTTCCTTCGCGGGTTCGCGCTTGGGCTTTTCGGGCGGGTCGGGACGTTTGTCCCCTCCGGAGTTGCCCGTGGCGGCGGGCGTTTCACCACCGCCGGCCGGACGGCGTCCTCCGCCACCCCGCATATTTTCGCGGATCCACTCCTGCTGCTTTTCGCGCGGCCAGTCGCGGAATCCTTCGGGAGGTCCGGACGGCGTTCGACGCGTTCCGGATGCGGCGTCGCCTTCCTTCGCGGCAGGTTTCGACTCGCTGCTCCCCTTCTTCTTCTCCCACTCCTCGACCTTCTTCTTCCACTCCGCGAGGTCCTTCTCGTACTTCTCTTTGGCCTCGCGATACTTCTTCGCGCCGTCGAGTGCGTCGTCGATGAGTTTCGAGATACCCGTACGCCCCGACGCGGTCGCACGATTCGCGGGGCCGCCGGGCCCACCGCCGGGAGGACCCGCCGGAGTCATCGACGCGGGCACCATGGGCACCACCGCGTCTTCGAGAATGACCGAAGGCTTGTCGCCGCTCGCGCCGACGGAAACGATCGCCGCCGCCGGGGCGCGTCCCATCGCCGATCCGAGTCCGACGACGCCGACGCCCGCCGCGAGGAGGCGCCGACGACGATCCGCCGCGAACGCGTCATAGACGTCGACGACGCGATCGGTGCCGCCGAGCGCGCCCGGCGCCGCCGAGGACGCTTCGAAGAGGCCCGTGTTGAACGCGTCGATCATCGACGGGAACACGTGCTTGCCCGCGGCGTCGATCACGGTCGCGCCTTCGGGAACGGCGAGTCCCGGGGCGATCGATTTGATGACGCCCTTTTCGATCAGGACGTCCGCAAGCACCGCGGGGGCCGAAGGTTTGGGATGGACGGTGCCGCCCTTGATCACCATCGTGTCGGACTGAGCCGACGCGATCGAGGCGATCACGAGCGCGAACAGGGATCCGTGAAGGATCGTTCGGAGTCGGGGCATCGGAGGGGATCTCGGGGGGCGCGCAAACACGACGGACGACGGCGGCGTCCATGGCGGTTTCGTAGCCTCAGGATGTAAACACTTCCGGCATACGGCGTCGAGGGGCGCTCTTTCCGGAATCGCTACGGCGACAAGGAGATGGACGCCGGGAAGGCGGCGCGCGGATCCCCGCGTTCGAGGAAGGTGCCGATCAGCGCCGCGAGCGTCCGATCGACCTTCCCCGAGAACACCGGAGCGCCGTCGCGCGTCACCGCGACCGGACGATCGAGATCCACCCAGTCGTCGTCGAGGCGGATCGAGAGGGTTCCCTTGAAGCCGTCGACCCTCTTGATCGCGAACGTCTGGCCGGTGCGAACGACGTCGACCCGAGAACCCGCCGTCGGGGCGCTCGCCGCGAGCCAGTAGAACGTCGGGTGCGTGACGTCGTCCTGATACCAGACCACGCGGTCGGGACGCAGATTGCGGGTGAACTTGGCCATCCACGGGACGGCGACCGCGTCCTCGCGGTCCATCCAGTGCCCCTTGTCCTCGTGGATTTCGACCCGATGCACGTAGCCACCCGCGTCTTCGGCGGCGAGTTCGGCGAACGTCGTCTTCCATGCGCGCGCGATGTCGTTGCGCTTGAACGCCGCGTCCTTCCCGCCCATGTGGAGAGCGAACGGGAGATTCCGAAGCGACCACGGCTGCGCCTCGTTCGGGTGCCCCGCCATCATCGCGGCCGCGGCGAAACGATCGGCCATTCTGGGGGCGAGCTGATAGACCCCGTCGCCTCCGGCGCTGTACCCCATCAAGTAGACGCGGTCGGGATTGACCCCTTGGGTCTGCACCATGACGTCGATCAGACGATCGAAGAGTCCGTCGATGTGGCCCTGATGCCACAAGTTCCATGTGTCGGTGGGGGCGCGAGGCGCCACATAGACCCCTTCGGTCGGCTTGTAGAGCCGCTTCTGGTTCTCCCACTGCTGATCGTTGACCCGAGCGGGAGCCCCGCCGCCCCCGTGCATCGAAATCCAAAGGCTGCGCCCGATCGCGGGCTTGTCGCCGTAAACCGCGAACCAAAACGGCAGTTTCACACCGTCGATCTCGATCACGCGCGCTTCGAGTTCGCGGGTCCGCGCCGCGGAGACTTCCCGCGCCCGCGCGGCGGGAAGGAGGGCACGCGCCGCGGCGACTTCCTCCTTCGAAAGCGGAACCGCGGCGAACGGTCGCGACGCCGCGGACTCGAGGGGCTCGCCCGTCTTCAAATACGCTTCGAACGCCCGCACCGCGTCGGCGCCGGCGGGCCGCGTGTCGGCGCCGTTCGACCGACGTGCGGGCGACAGCGTCGGCGCTACGCGAATCCCGAGCGGCGCCGCGACGTCCACCAACTGTTCGTCGCGACCGAATTCCACCCGAACGGAGTCCGCGGGCGGTTCACCGACGACCTTGATCGTGTAGGTGCGATCGAGCGGAACGACGACGGTCGCGTGATCGTTGGCGTCGAAGCGTTCGTCGCGCGACGTCGCGGTTGCGACGATATCTCCGTCGGATGTGACCACCTCGAAGATGCGACTGTGGCGCGCGCCGCCTTCGCGTACGCGGACCCGCAGCCTTCCGTGGGCGGGCGGCAGGTCGAGCGGTTTGCGATAACGCGACGTGACGTCGATCCCGCGCACCCCCCCCTCGGATTCGGCCCACACCATCGGGAACGCCATCGGCGACCAGTCCCATGTGGTCGCGAAGATCGCACGCTTCGCGTCTCCGACGACGGCGGTCGCCGCGCGGTCGGTGAACCACGCTTCATTCAATCGGTCACCGGTCGGTTCGGCGGCGCCGGTGAATTTCCACGCGCCGTCCCAGATCTCGACCCACGAGTGATTGCCGCTGCCGTCGGACCAAAGCGGTGTTCCCACGAATCGTGCGGGGACTCCGACCGCGCGACACGCGTCGATGAGCAGAACGGACAACCCGGTGCAGGACGCCAATCCGGTCTCGATGGATTCGTACGGCCCTTGATCGGCGCGGCGACGCTTCGTCGAATACTTCACCTTCAAATCGGTGAAGATCCGATTGTTCAAGATCGTGGCGGCCTCTCCCGGAGTCTTCGCCGCCGCGACGAGGGGCGTGAAGCGGTTCATGAAGTCCGCGCGCCAACGATCCCTCCGCTCGGTCACGCTCGCGTAGGGCAAGACGGCATCCAAGAACAACGCTTTGTCGATGCGGGCGGCCCATGGGGCACGCTTCATCGCGACGTGCGCGGCGAGGACGTTCTCGACGAGATAATCGGCCGACAAACTCCGCAGGTCGTTCACCGGCATGCGGGCGACGAGCCATTCCATGGACGCGCGCTCTTCGCCGGAAACGGACGCGATCGCCGTCTCCAACGCCTTGCGGTTGCCTTCGGCGGAAGCGAGGGCCGTTTCGAGCGAAAACGTCTGCGCCCACGCGAGAGCGGCGGCGAACCCCACCGCGATGAGAATCCTACCCATGGCGGAATCGTAGCGGATCGGTCAGGCGCGGCGACGACGACGGGCGAGCATCAACGCGACGCCGAGCATCGCGATGGACACCGCGAAAAGCACCGCGGCGTCGAGAAGCGGCGTGCCCTTTCCCGCGGTCACGAGCGCCGGTCGGTACCAACCGATGGGACCCATCGAACGGATCCACGTGTTGCCCTTCCACAATTGCCCCGCGACCTGCAACGCGAAGGCGATGAAGATGCAGGAGCCGAGTCGGCGCATGGCGGTGGGGCCGTCCTCGGAGACGACCGACACCCAAGCGGAAAGCGCCGTGAACCACAGCCCGAGTGCCGTGAGATTCACGGAGGTCTTCACGAACGCGTCGATCGGCACGGAATCGGCGACCCCCGCGAAGCGGGCGCCGAGCGCCACGCCGAGGAGCGGCGCCCACGCGACGAGGATCGCGCCGAACGCTCCCGCGGCGAAGGCCGTCGCGACCAGCCGCCCGCGGGAAAGAGGCGTTGCGAGAAGGATGTCGAGGGTTCCCCGACCGCGGTCGCCGGACGGCAGTGCCATGAGCGGCACCGCCCCCGCGAAGATGACGGCGAGGAAGGTCAACGGGTGTTGGAACGCGACGTTGAAGAATCCCGCGGGAGTGACGACGTCGAGGATCATCTCCTCGTCGAGCGCCTTCTTGAAGATCTTCGCGACCTGCCCGAGCATTTCGCGGTCCTTCTGGTTCTCCGGGAAGAAGACTCCGGTGAACACGCCGACGATGACCGGAACGAGAAACAAAAGCGACGTCGCGATGCGGTGGCGTCGGATGGAAAACCACAGAAGCGGGAGGTTCATGCGTCCCTCCTCTGCACCACGGATTGGAAGATCGCGTCGAGCGGCACCGGGGCGATTTCGACGTCTTCGGGATCGAGTCCGCGAATCCTGTCGAGCAGCGCCGACACGGGCCCCATCGCGTCGAAGACGAGATCGGTTCCATCCTTGCGACGCACGGTCACTCGGCGCGGGAGCGATGCGCGAAGACGTTCGACCGTGTCCACCACCCGCAACTTGCCCTGAGCGATGACGGCGATCCGATCCGCGAGACGGTCGACTTCGTCGAGAACGTGACTCGAGAGGAACACCGTCGCTCCCCGAGCACGCGCGTCGGCCACCAAGCCGAGGAAGGCGTCGCGCGCCAACGGATCGAGCCCGGTCGTCGGCTCGTCGAGCACGAGAAGTTCGGGGCGATGCTGGAACGCCAACGCGATCCCCAAGGTCTGGCGCATCCCGGTCGAGTAGCCCTTGACCGGTCGATCGAGCGCCGACGCCGGAAAGCGGAATCGCGCGAACACCGCGTCGCGGTCCGGGCAGTCGGTGCCGTAGAGCGCCGCGAAAAGTTCGAGCGTCTCGCGGCCCGTGGCATGCGCGAACAACGCGAGGTCTCCGGGAAGGAAGCCGACCCGCCGTCGGAGGGACGGCTCGGCGGCCTGCATGTCCACGCCGAGAATGCGGGCGGTGCCCGCGTCGGGACGAATGAGTCCCAAGAGCGTCCGAATCGTCGTGGACTTTCCGGCACCGTTCGGTCCGAGGAAGCCGAAGACCTCCCCCACCCGTACTTCGAGATTCAGGTCGTCGACCGCCGTCGTCGCGCCATGGCGGACGGTCAGCGATTCGATCGAAAGGGCGGTGGTCATGCGACGTCGAACTCCCGCGCCGGGAGGTCGGGAAAGTTAGCATGAGCCGCGGAGCGTTCCTCATGGCATCAGTCCGGACTTTGGTCGCGTTGTTGTTTCTCGGCGTCGCATTCGCCCAAAAGGCGGACGACGGTGCGGATCTCGTGATCCTCGGCAAAGTGCTGTCCCTCGACCCGAAGGTCCCCGTCGCCGAGGCGGTGGTCGTCCGCGCGGGTCAAATCGAGCGCCTCTCCTCGCTCGAAGGCGCCCGCGCGCGCATCGGCGCCCGGACACGCGTCATCCACGTACCGAAAGGCGGCGTCGCCATGCCCGGATTCGTGGAGTCGCACGGCCACCTACGGGCCTTGGGAAAAACGGAGCGGACGCTCGATCTCTCGGACGCGACCTCCGTCGACGACGTGGTGAAGCGCGTCGCCGCCGCATCCGCCGCCGTTCCCGAAGGCCGTTGGATCGTCGGGCGCGGTTGGAATCACGAGCGCTTCGCGAACCCCGTAATGCCGACCGCCGCCGATCTCGACCGGGCGACGTCGAAGCACCCGATCGCTCTCTATCGCACGGACGGACACGCGCTTGCGACGAACTCGGCGGCGCTCGCCGCCGCACGTATCACGAACAAGACGCCGAACGTCGCGGGAGGCGAAGTGTTGAAGGCCGCCGACGGACGCCCGACCGGGATTCTCGTCGACCGCGCGATGGACGTGGTCACCGCGATCGCCGATGCGGATCCGGCGCCGGAACTTCTCGTCGCGGATCTGAAGGCCGCGGCGAAGCGGTGCCTCGAGCACGGAGTGACGACCTTCGTCGACGCGGGCACCACGCCCGCCGAACTTCTTCGACTCGCCGCCCTCGTCGATTCAGGAGAATTCGCGATCCGCGTCCACGCACTTTTGCATGCGTCGACTCCCGACGAACTCGCCGCCGCGACGGCGCGACCGCCGATCCGCGACCTGTCGAACGGGCGCCTGTCGGTGCGCGGACTGAAGATCTCCGCGGACGGTGCCCTCGGTTCGCGCGGTGCGGCGTTGAACACGCCCTACGACGATCGACCGGGTTCCACCGGACTCATCCTCGCACCCCTGCCGCACCTCCTGACGGCTGCCCGCAAGGCGTTGGCCGACGGTTGGCAATTGTGCGTTCACGCGATCGGCGACCGCGCCAACGGCATGGTGCTCGACGCGATCGAAGCGGCGCTCGCGGAACGTCCCGTCGCGGATCATCGTTTCCGCATCGAACACGCCCAAGTCGTCGCCCCGAAGGACCTGAAGAGGTTCGCGAAGCTCGGGGTCATCGCGTCGATCCAGCCGTGTCACGCGACGTCCGACGGACCGTGGGCGCCGAAGCGACTCGGGGCCGCGCGCTACGCGGAGATGGGCTACCCGGCGCGCAGCCTGCTCGACGCCGGCGCCCGCATCACGCTCGGCACCGACGCACCCGTCGAACCGCTCTCCCCGATTCGCAACATCGTCGCGGCGATCACGCGGTGGGACCCGGACGGCGTGTTGGGTGGCCCGTTCAAGGAGGAAGAACGCCTGAACCGATTCGAAGCGGTCGCGGGTGTGACGACGTGGGGAGCCTATGCCACGTTCGCGGAGAAGCGTCGCGGGGTACTCAAGCCCGGGATGGACGCGGACGTCGTGATCCTCGAAGCGGATCCTCTGACCGCGACACCCGCAAGCCTCATGCGCGCGAAAGTCGTTGCGACGATCGTGGCGGGCAAGGTCGCCTTCGAGCGCACGCCGTGAACGGCGTCGACGCCCTCGACGCGGCGATTCGATCGGACGCGGCGCTCTCCCGCCTCGTCGAACGCGTGACCGCGGAAGCGTCGACCGATCCCGCCCACGACGTCTGGCATTTCCGCCGCGTGGCCGCCGCCGCCAGCGCCCTCGCCGATACCGACGAGGATCGTCGCCTGGCGATCGCGGCCGGATTTCTCCACGACATCGTCCACGTGCCGAAAAACTCACCGCAGCGGTCGCAGGCGTCGGAACTTTCCGCCGCGCGTGCGACGACCCTACTCGAAGAATGCGGTTTCGCACCGAACGACGTCGCCGCGGTCGCCGAGGCGATTCGCGACCACTCGTGGTCGGCGGGACGCGTACCGGCGACGGAGCTCGGACGGATCCTCATGGATGCCGACCGACTCGAGGCCCTCGGTGCGATCGGCATCATGCGATGCGTGGCGACGGGAGTGACGATGGGTGGCCGGATGTTCGACCCGGAAGACCCGTTCGCGGAACGACGCCCGCTCGACGACAAACGTTTTTCGCTCGACCACTTCTACGTGAAACTGCTCCACCTGCCCGCCACGTTCGCCACCGCGCGCGGGCGTGCCGAAGCGGCGACGCGTGCCGCGTTCCTCCGCACCTTCGCCGAACAGGTCGCCGCCGAACTCGGCGTGTCGCCGCGCCCCTTCCCGTAGGATCTCCGCATGCAGTCCCCCGAAGACGACATCGACGAAGCGGCGTGGTGCGCGGATCGTCGCCGCGAGGTGGCCCATTACGTCGCCGCGGAAGGTCTCCCCCTCGCACGGGTCGAGGCCGAACCGTCGTGGTTCGTCGCCCCCTACATTTCGGTGTGGTCGGTCGAAGACGCGATGAAACTGGGCTTCCCCGGGGCTTGGGTCGTCTGCGGCGATTTGCCGACGGACTACGTCGCCGCGTCGGCCGCGACGAACGCGCGCGATGCGATCCGCGTTCTCGCACGACGCTGGTTCGACGTCGCCGGGCACATGGCCCGCGGCGAACCCCATCCGGAATTCTCGATCGGTCCGCCGGAGGAATGGTCCATGCTCGCGCCGCTCCTGCGGTCCCGCGCCGAACTGCTCGAAGCCTGCGCCGACGACGCCGAACTCTGGCCCGAAGTCTGATTCGGTGCGGACATGAAAACGGCCCCGCGCCGCAAGGCCGGGGCCGTTTCGTTTCCGGGTCGGATCAGGCCGGAACGGTGGCGGTTTCGCGCAACATCTTTTCGATGTCCGCGATCTGTGGAACCGATGCGTCTTCGAGCACCGGAGCGAGACCGACCCCCGGAACGTTCTTGCCCGAAAGCAAACGCGGCGGCGCGTCGAGTTCGTAGAAGAGTTCTTCCGTGGTGCGGCGCAGGAGGTGCTCGCCGAAGTTCGTGACGGCGGTGTCTTCGTTGAGGAAGACGACGCGGCGCGTCTTGCGGACCGACGTCTTGATCGCGTCGAAGTCGTAGGGGTAGAGCGTGCGAAGGTCGATGAGCTCGACCGAGATCCCTTCGTTGGCGAGGGTATCCGCCGCCGCCTTGGCCCAATGCACATGACGACCGTAGGTCACGCACGTCACGTGGGTTCCTTCGCGAACGATCTTCGCCTTGCCGATCGGCACGGTGTAGTCCGTGAGTTCCGGCCAACGCGGCTTCCAGTTCGTGCGATCGCCGAGCGGCGCGTCGATCATGTCCTTCAGGACCTTCTCGTCCTCGGGTTCACCGGGGATGCGCTCGTCGCCCTTCGTGCGCAGGAGCGCCTTGGGCTTCATGAACATGACCGGATTCGTGTCCTTCAACGCGGCGATCATGAGGCCGTAGGCGTCGATCGGCGTGCACGGCATCACGACCTTCCATCCGGGGATGTGGGTCATGATCGAATCGAAGGAGTGCGAGTGATAGATCGAACCGTGGATGCCCGCACCGACCGGAGTCATCACGACGAGCGGAAGGTTGAACTTGCCGGCCGAACCCCAGTGGGCGTTGCCCACCAACTTCAACAAGTCGATCGTGTTGAAGATGTAGTCGCAGAACTGGATCTCGGCCACGGGCTTGCCGCCCGCCACGGCGATGCCGTAGGCCATGCCGATGATGCCGCGCTCGTCGAGCGGCGAGTTCCACGAGGTGCGAAGACCTTGCGTCGCGGTGAAGACGCCGCCGAGCGGCGGGCCGACGTCTTCTCCGAAAACGTCCGTGACTCCGAGGTGTTTCTCGCCGTAGGCGAGCGCCATGCGGATCGCTTGAGCCATGTTCGCCATGGGTCAGTCTCCCCCCGCCTTCGCGAGCGTGTTGTCGGCGTCGTCGTGGAAAGTCCACTTCCAGATGTCGGAAGCTTCGGGGAACGGCTCGGTGCGCAACTGCTTCACGCAGGCGTTGGCTTCGTCCCGCCAACGTTCCCACGTCGCCTTGATCTCCGCGTCGGTACGGACCTTGTCGGCGAGGAGTTGCTTTTCGAACTCGAGGATGCAATCGATTTCATCGACGCGGTTCGCGCCGGACGACGACGAGTGCCCGTTCAAGCGCGACACGTGCGCTTCGAGCAGGTAGGGCCGACGCTCGGTGCGCACGTAGCGCATCGCTTCGTCGATCGCCGCCCACGATTCGAAGACGTCGTTGCCGTTGATGACCTTGGTCTGCATGCCGTGCGGGATGCCGCGATCGGCGATGTTGCGGACGCCGTGCTGAGTCGCGTGCGACGTCGAGATGCCGAACTTGTTGTTGACCACGATGATCAACATGGGCAATTCCTTGCCGGGACGCGTCGACCAGATGAGGCACGACGCGAAGTCGCCTTCCGCCGTTCCCGCGTCGCCGCCGTTCACGATGGTGATGCCGTCGCCGCCGTGACGGCGTTGCACCCAACCCGTGCCCGGAGCGATCAAATACTGGGTCTCGATCGTCGGCGCCATCGGCGCGACGTTCCACTCGGGGATGGCGTAGTGGTTCGTGAAGTTGCGGCCCGCCGAGTATCGGTCGGTGGCCCGCATCCCCATCTGTCGAAGAGAATCGAGCATCGTCCCACCCATCGCCATGATGATGGGCGAGGAGCGGTAGTGGAGGTGGAGATAGTCGAAGTCCGGGCCCTGGCCCTTCTTCACTTGAAGACCCAACGGCACCCCGAACGCCTCTTCGCCGGGAGCGCCGATCCAGAAGAACCCTTCGCCGTCGCGGTTCATCTTGATCATCCGCTCTTCGACGCAGCGGGTCTTGACCATCAAATCATGGATGCGGACTTGGAGCGCCGGCTCCAGTCGCGGACGTAGCGTGGACTTCTGCATGGAAGACGATCCTGGCACGGGAGAGTCTTAGCCGTCCCGGGGAGCGGGGGCAACCCGCGCACGGGCGAGGCCGATGCCGACCGCGAGGAGAACCGCAGAAACCGCGAGACAAACCGCACGCGTCGTCGCCCCGGACAACCCGGGGAACGCGCCCTCTCCCACGGCGGGCGCGAGGCCGGGAGCGGCGGTCGCGACGAGAACCGTGAGGCCGTTGTTCACGACGTGAGCGACGACGCACGGAATGAGCGATCCCGTGGTCGCACGCAGCCACCCGAGCAAGAGTCCGAGAATCGTCGCGGAGAGGATCTGTTCGGGAACGATGTGGATGACGCCGAACGCGACGGCGGAGACGACGATACCGACCCACGGACGACGCGTCCCGAAGGCGGGCTGAACCGAGCCGCGGAAGAGCGTCTCTTCCGCGACGCCCGGCAACACGGCGATCAAAAGGAACGCCGTGGGCACGCCGAGGGAGACGACCGATTCGAGCGCTTTCGACAGCACGTCCTCGAGTCCCGACGAACCGGGGAACCACGCCGACCGCAACGCATGCAGCTGCGCGTTGAATAAAAGCCCGCCGAGCCCGACGCAGAGCCCCGCGGCGACGTGGCGTCGGGCGGGCTTCGATCCGAGCCATCCGACGGCCGAGGCGGTCGTCGCCTTCCACAAGACGACCCCCGCGAGAAAGAATGCGACCTGACTACCGACGAGCGCGGCGGCCGGATGCCACGCGAGCAGCTTCGGTCCGGCCTGCAAGCCGACGACGAACGCCGCGAAGACGGCGAGCAGCGCCGCCGTCGCGGGAGGTGTCCGACGCGTTTCGTCGCGACGGAACAACGGGACCCCGCCTTCGCGAAAGATCACGTCTTCACGACGGAAAAGGGAGATCGTCCATGCGAGCGCGACCGCCGCGAGCACGGTCATCTCGACGATGACCAAGGCGACGTCGAACCCCTGCGCCTGCCCCCGGAGCATGTCCTTCACGAGCAGTGCCACGTTGGTCAACGGCACGCAGGCGAACGCATGCAGCGTGGCGGTCTGCGGCATCGCGAGGAAGCAGAGTGGGAACGACACGAACATGAGCGGCCCGAGCCACGTCTGCGCTTCCTTGAAGGATCGCGCGAAGGCGGACACCGCCAAACCGAGCGCGGCGAAGAGCGACGCAACGAGAACGAGCGCGAGGAAGATCGACCCGAACTGGACGGGCGTCATCGAGATCTCGACCGGCACCGACGTCTCGAGTCCCGACAGCATGCTGTTCATGGAGAACGCGAGCGAGCCGAGACTCACGGCGGTGGACGCCGTCGCGACCACGAGCACGGTCAGGAACTTGCCGAGAACGATGTCGGTGCGGCTCGCGGGAGAAATCAGCAACGCTTCGAGCGTACCGCGCTCCTTCTCCCCCGCCACGAGGTCGATCGCGGGCAACAGCGTGGCCGACAGCGCGAACGTGACCAGGATGATGCCGAGAATGCCGCCGAGGATCGCGGCCCCCCGTTCGTTCGGTGGAGAAAGATCCACCACTTTGCGGTTCAGCGGCGCGATGCCGCCGCGATAGGCCGTCACGGCGCGTTCGACGGCGTCGGACACCTCTCCCGAAAGCGGATCGGAGGTGTAGAGCGTGACCGCGACATCCGTCGCGACCCCTTCGCGAACGCGTTTCGAGAGATCTCCGGGGACGTCGATGATCGCGAGAACGTCGCCGTTTTTCAGGGCGGCGTCGGGGTCGACGGACGACGTCGGAACGAGGCGCTTGTCTTCCGCCAAACGCGACGCGAATCCGCCCGACGGCGATGCGGGGTCGAAAGCGGAGAGGACGCGTCCGTCCTCGCGAACGACGACGGGAAGCGACGTGGAGTCGAGTCGATCACGCTCCGCCTTGCCGAGCGTCGCCATCCCGATCATGAGCAACGGGTAGAAGACGATCGGCATCACGAAGTTCGTGATGAGCGTACGACGGTCGCGGAGAACGTCGCGGAGTTCGCGGCGAAGGATCGCGAGGATCACGGACGGATTCACCGTGCTCTCTCCCCCGAAGCGGCGTCCGCCGCGGCCGCCGAACGCAGCAGGGCGAGGAACGCGTCGGCGACACGGCCGCCGCCCGCCAGCGCTTCGCGGGTGCCGCCGAACAGCACCGCTCCGCGATGGACGACGAGGATGTCGTCGCAAAGCCGTTCGACTTCACCCATCACGTGGGTGGAGAAGATGATGCACTTTCCGCGGGCGCGCTCGGATTCGATGAATCGCATGACCTCGTCGGCGACGAGCACGTCGAGGGTCGCCGTGGCTTCGTCGAGAATCAACACCGGAGGATCGTGGACGAGGACGCGGGCGAGACGCA
>CAIWVZ010000262.1 GCA_903916245.1 uncultured Planctomycetota bacterium
GGGCTCGAGACGGCGGAACCTCTCGAAGCCGTCCAAACCGCCTGAGATTCCGACGGAGAGGGGAGCGTCGCCGGAAAAACCGACGCCGCTCGATCTCCCCGCACCAAAAATCGCCGCGATTCCCGACGCCTCTTCCGGGAACGCGTCTTGCAGAAACCACCACGGAGATACGCTCCATGACCACCGCCACCGACACGGAAACGACCACGACGCCGACCGCCCCCGCGACCCCCGCGGCGTCGGCGACCGCCGCCGCGTCGACGCCCCGCGTCCGCCGCAAGGAATGGTGGATCGTCGGAGCCGCGGGCATGGTGCTCGTCGGGTCTTTGGTGCATCGCATGTTCGGATCGGGGACGACCGATGCGACGGTCGAGCCCGCCGTGACCGTCGAATCGACGACGGAAGCCGAGCCGACGCCCACCCCGACGCGCGTCGCGGCTCCCGCTCCGACCGCGTCCGAAGCGCCGGTCCAGGATCGTCGCGAGGTCCCCGCGCTCGCGGCGGCCGACGCCCTTTTCCGCGAACGTCGCTTCGACGAGGCGCGCAAGGCTTACGCCGCCTTCCTCCTCGTGCCGACGGTTCCGTCCGCGGAGGCCACCGATCACCTCGCGTGGGCCCGTGCTCGCCACGCGCTCTGCCTCGGCCGCATCGCCGCGGCGTCGCTCGGCGACGTCCGCCTCCCGGAACCCGCGTTCCGATTCGAAGGAGGCGCGCGATGAAGACCTTTTTCACGTCGTTGATCCTCGCCGCCGCGGCGTTCGCCCAGATCACCGCGGTGGACGGCGGGGGAGCCAAGGCGCTCCGCGTTCACGTCGACGACATGCCCGTGCTCGACATTTTGGCGACCGCGGGTTCCGCGGTCGGCATGAAGTTGCGCGCCGAACCCCGACTCCTCGAGACGCTCACCTCGACTCGCGTCTCCGTGCGTCGCGACGTCGTGGCTCTCGACGAACTGACGTTGCTGCTTTCCGGAGCGACGGAGTGCACGATCGACACCGTCGACGGCGTGATCGTCGCCTCCCCGGTCTCGCGGGATGGGGATTCGGCTCGCACGCCGACGGCCCGTCGCGCCTTGGACGCCGCGATCCGCGGCGACTCGACGCCCACGTTGCGGCCGACGATGACATTCCTTCTCGGGCGCCTCGAACTCGCGGACGGCGCGGTCGAAGCGGCCCGCAGGACGCTCGAGACATTCGCGACGGAGTGGGTGGAACACGCCGAAGCCCCGGTCGCCCGCGTCTTGGCCCTCGATGCCGCCGTCGCCTCCGGCGACGTCGTCGCGATGCGTCGTCTCCTGGCGGACCTCGATGCCCGCGAAGGGGGGCTGCCCGACGTCCCGAACGCGGAACTCGTCGGGGCTCGAACGTGCCTCGCCCTCGGCGACGCCGACGGCACCGTCCTTCGGGCGACGACCGCCTCGCGCGATTCGGCGTCGCCACGGACGCGAACGCTCGCCCGCGTGCTTTTGGCCGAAGGCTGGCTGCTCGACGGAAACCATGATCGCGTCGTCGCCGAACTCGAGGCGCTCGACCGCGACGCGCTCCGTGCGGCACCCGACGTCGCGGCGCGACTCCCGATGTGGATCGGCGCGTCGCTTCTCGCTTCCGGCGACGCCCACGGCGCCCTACTCCAGCTGCGGGTAGCGGCGCGCGTCGTGCGTACCGCCGAAGATCGCTCGCGCACCGCGCGCACCGCGGCTGCGGCCCTCGTGGCGCTCGATCGTCCGATGGAAGCGCTCCTGTGGGCCCGTCGCGGACTCGCCGCGCGCCCGACCGATCCCGAAGGCGAACGCATCGCGGTGGTCTGCGCCGAACTGGAAGCCCGCAACGGTCTCTACGGCGAAGCGTTCACGACGGCGGTCGGCGTGCTCGCGCGTGCCGGGTCGGCGACCCCCGAGGCGAACGCGGCCCTCTCGGTGCTCGGCAAGACCTTGGTCGCGCTCGATCGCGTCGACGAAGCTCGTCTCGCGTTGACAACCCTCAGCCGCAAATCCGCCTTCCGTGTCGATGCGCTCTTGGCGCTCGGTGCCCTCGAACTCAAGTCCGGAAATCCGACGGCCGCCCTCGTCGCGCTCGACGCGCTCGACGGCACCGACACGGTTCCGGAAAGCCGCCGTCTCGAAGCCGCCAAGCTTCGCGGCGATTGCCTCATGAAACTCGGTCATCCCGTGAAGGCGGCACGCGCCTTCGAGGGTCGCCCGGAGAATACGCGATGAATCCCCGTGTAGTCGCCGTCGCCGCGCTGTTCGCCGCCGCTTCCGTCGCCCAGGACGTTCGTCCGGCCGGAACGGGGGAGCGCGCCACCGTCGAATCCCTGCTCCGCGACTTCGATCACCTCGAAGGTTCCGCGGACGCTCCGACCATCGATCAACTGCTCGGCGATACGCTGAGCCGTCTGCGTGAGATCGATCGTCGCTCGGCGTTCGCGCTCGCCGCTCGGCTGCGCGAAAGCGAGCGCGAGCTCGAAGCGGTCGAACGGAGGCTCCGCGACGTGCGTGGGGGGATCCTCGTCGACCTCCCGCTGCCGCCGCTTCCGCGCGCGTCCGAATCCGACGTCGCCGCCGAATCGCAGGCGCTCGAAGCCCTCCGTCGCGATCTCGACGGGGCTCGCCTTCTGAAGGATGCGAAGCAGGCACCCGCGGCGAAGCGCAAGGGCCCCACGTCTCCCGCGACGGCCTCGGCCGACGCCCTGCTCGACGTGCCGGTCGACGTTCCGACTCCGAAGTCGGGAATGGCGGGCGACGACATCAAGGGGGCCCTCGACCCCGAAGGACTTTCCCGCGCCCTCTTCGAGGCCGGTGATCTCGAAGGGTGCGTGGCGGCGATCGCACGTATCCCCTCGGATCGGCGTTCGACCGAAACCCGCTACCGCGAAGCGCGCGCTCTCGATCGTCTCGGTCGTTGGAAGGATGCCGAGCCCGTCTACCGGGCCGTCGTGACCGCCGACAAGGACGGATTCTGGGGCCGTCAGGCCAAGTGGATGCTCGACTTCGGCGGCAAGCGCGACGCGACGCAGCAACGCGTCGGCGTATCCACCGGGAGGAGCGAGAAGTGACTCCTACCGACATGCTCCTCGCCGGCACCCTCGACGGCGCCGCGATCGGTCGCCTGAACGCCAACTTCGAGGCGTTCACCCGAGCGTCCAAGGAACTCGAAACCGCCTACGAACGCCTGCGCCGTCGCGCGGACGACGTCGATGCCCGTCTGCGTGAATCCAACCAACGGGTGATGACCAAATCGGACGAACTCGACCGCGTCACGGGCCACCTGCACGGTGTCCTCGATGCGATTCCCTCGGGCGTCGTCGCCACGGACGCCGAAGGATTCGTCGTTTCGGTGAATCGCGCCGCCGAGCGCCTGCTCGGTCGTCCGGCGCGCGAGCTCGTCGGTCGCGACGTGCGCGTCCTTCGCGGGCGCGACGGCAACCCGCTTTTGCGATTGGCCGCCGACGACCCGGCGGATGTTCCCGCCGAGCGCGACTTCGAGTCTCTCGAAGGGGCGCGTCGTCGCGTCGTTTCGACGGTCAGCCGTCTCGCCGACGGTGGACGGATCGAAGTGTTGAACGATCTCACCGAGGTCGCGCACCTTCGCACGCAACTCAACCGCCTCGATACCTTGGCGGCGCTCGGCGAAATGGCCGCAGGCATCGCCCACGAGGTGCGGAACCCGCTCAACGGGATTTCCGGATTCGCCGCGCTGCTCGAGCGCGCCTTCGAACAAGGCCGCGCCGGCGACGCCGACACGCGTCGCTGCGTCGAACGCATCCGCAAGGGTGTGGGCGACGTCGACGCGATCATCACGAGCCTGCTCATGTGGGCGCGTCCCGAACGCCTTTCGAAAACGCGCTTCGACTTGCGCGATCTGGTCGTCGATGCCGTGGCGGAACTCGGTTCCGGGGAGGGCATCGAGACCGTGTTGCCTTCCTACACCGTTTCGGTCGATGCCGATCGCACGAAGCTGCGGATCGTTCTCGGCAACCTCTTGCGCAATGCCCGCGAGGCCGCCGGAGAAGCGGGACGCGTCCGTATCGGAACGCACAAGGACGGCGACGCTCCCCAGATCGTCGTCGAAGATTCGGGACCCGGGATTTCCGCGGAAGCGCGCGCGCGCCTCTTCGTCCCGTTCGCGACCACCAAGCCGCGCGGCACGGGACTCGGACTCGCCATCGCCCGAAAATTGACCGAAGTCCACGGTGGCGAATTGGCCCTACGTGCCGGTTCCCTCGGGGGAGCCCGGTTCGTGGTCATCCTTCCCGCGGAAGGCGGTGTCGCGTGATTTCCCGGATCCTCTTCGCCGAAGACGACGCCTCGTCCCGCGAGTGGATCGCCGAAGTCCTTTGTGGACTCGCTCGCACCGTCGACGTCGTCGAGGACGGCCGCGCGGCGATCGAGGCCATGCACCGTGGTTCCTACGACCTCGTGGTCACCGATCTTCGGATGCCGCACGCCGACGGCCGTCGCGTCCTCGCCGAGGCCCGTCGGGACGGAACCGACGTCGTCGTGACGACGGCGTTCGGCGACGTCGATACGGCGGTCGCCCTCATGCGCGAAGGCGCCGCGGACCTTCTGGTCAAACCCCTGACCCCCGAAATGCTCGAAGCGTCGATTCGGCGCGTCGTGGCGGCTCGGGGCCTCCGACGCGAAAATGACGCTCTCCGTACGCGTCTCGAAGCCGTCGACGGTCACGCTTCCGCGCTGATCGGCGAGGCCCCGGCGCTCCGGGCGGCGATCGATCTCGCGAAGCGCGTCGCGCCGACCAAGGCGGGCGTGCTCATTCGCGGCGAGTCCGGAACCGGGAAGGAACTCGTCGCGAACCTGATTCACGCCGGCAGCCCCCGGAAAGACGCGCCGTTCGTGCGCGTCAACTGTGCGGCGTTGTCCGAGAGCCTCCTATGCTCCGAACTCTTCGGGCACGAGCGCGGCGCCTTCACCGGAGCCACGGCACGTCGTATCGGTCGCTTCGAACTCGCCGACGGCGGCACGTTGTTCCTCGATGAAATCGGGGAGATCAGCAACGAGGTTCAGGCGAAGCTTCTGCGCGTTCTCGAGTCGGGCGAATTCGAACGCGTCGGCGGAAGCACCACGTTGCGGGTCGACGTTCGCGTCGTCGCCGCGACCAACCGTCCGCTCGAGGCGGCGATCGCGGCCGGTTACTTCCGTCGCGACCTGTTCCATCGGTTGAACGTCCTTCCGATCACGCTTCCGCCGCTCCGCGAACGCCGGGGGGATATCGCGGCTTTGGCGGATCACTTCTTCCGCAAGCAACTCCCCTCGCTCGGCGGAACCGCGGTCGGATTCACCGACGACGCTCTCGCGGCGCTCGAGGCTCACGATTGGCCCGGCAACGTTCGTGAACTCGCGAACACCGTCGCGCGAGGACTTCTCGGTGCCCGAGGCGAGCGCGTGACCGCAGCGGACCTCGGACTCGCGACGGTCGTCCCGTCGGTGCCGTCCGTTTCCGAAGACGCCGGAACGACCGCGACGCTCGACGAGGTCGAACGTCGGCACATCCTCAAGACCCTCGACGCCTGTCGCGGGAATCGTTCGGAGGCGGCACGCCGGCTCGGCGTCACCGTCCGGACCCTGTTCAACAAACTCAAGACCTGGAAGGAACAAGGCACGTTCCTCGAGGCGGGAGTCTGACATGGATGCCATCGGTGGAAACGGCGCGATGATCGCCACGCTGCTCGATGCGGCGGCTCGGCGTCAGCGCGTCCTCGCAGCGAACATCGCGAACGTCGATACGCCCGGCTACAAGGCGAAAACCTTGGAGTTCCCGGCGGAACTCGAGAAGGCGATGCTCGACGGCTCGGTGCCGGAAGGTGCCGTGAAGGGACTCGAGACGGTCGAACGGGACACGCCCATGAAGGCGAACGGGAACACGGTCGACGTGGATCTCGAACTGGCGGAGATGGGGAAGACCTCGATGGCCTTCCAGACGCTCCTCGCGGTGTCGCAGATGAAACAGGCTCAGATGCGCGCGGCCATCACGGGTCGCGGCTGATCGGAGGGATCATGAGCATCGACGGACTTTTCGGCGGGATGTCGGTCAGCGCTTCGGGCATGGCGGCGCAGCGCGCACGCATGAACGTGATCGCGGCCAACATCGCCCACGCCCAAGATACCGATCGCGGCGACGGCAAGGCCTACGTCCGCAAGGAAGTGGTCTTCGAAACCGTCCTCGACGAGGCGGGCAAGGAGCTCGTGCGCGTCTCCGACGTGGCCGAGGACGTTCGCACGCCGATGGAGCGTATCCACGCGCCCGGTCATCCGGACGCGGACAAGGACGGCTACGTGACCATGCCGAACGTCTCGCCGGTGTTCGAGATGACGGATCTCGTATCCGCGTCGCGATCCTACGAAGCCAATCTCCAGGTGTCGCGGATGTTGAAGGACATGGCCGAGCGCGCGCTCGAGCTCGGGAGGTGATGCATGGACCCCGTGACTTACGTTCGGCACCACGACGTCGGTGCGGCCTCCTTCGCGGGGGGCGCGGCGTCGAAGGACGGTTCGGGCAAGGCGGCCGACGGTTTCGGCAAGATGCTCGAGAACCTCGTCGGCGAGGCGGATTCGCTCCAAAAGGAGTCCGACGCGGCCGTGAAGAAGTTCGCGACGGGCGAGATCGAGGACGTGCATCAGGTGATGCTCTCGATGAACCGCGCGGACCTCTCCTTCCGCATGATGCTCGAAGTCAGAAACAAGCTCATGGACGCCTACTCGGACGTCATGAGGATGCAGGTCTAAAACCCTCCTACGGGAGTGGAGCTGAGCGATGGAAACGATGATGAAACAATTCGGCGAGATTTGGGCGAAGATGGCGGCGGGGCAGAAGGCCCTCGCGATCGGCCTCGTCGTCCTCGTCGCCGTCGGCGTCGGAGCGGCGGCTTTCGTCGGCTCGCAACCCTCGTGGCGCCTCCTGCGGTCGGAACTCGACGCGGAGACCGCCGCGAAGGCGCTCGCGCGTCTCGACGAAGCGGGCATCCGTTGGCAGGTCGCCGACGAAGGTCGTTCGATCCTCGTCGACACGCGCGACTACGAAAAGGCGCAGGCGACCGCGGTGAAGAACCGCATGTTCCCCGGCGAAGGCGGCAACGGCTACAAGGCGCTCGACGGCATGTCGTTCGGCATGACCGAAGAGCAGCAGAAGCTTCGGATCCGCGTCGCGACCGAAGAAGAGATCGCGCGCACCCTGAAGCAGTTCGAGGCCGTCGAGTCCGCCAAGGTCCACTTGGTGTCGGCCGAACGCTCCTTCACCCGTCGAGATTCGTCTCCGGCGAAGGCGTCGGTCATTCTGCGGATGAAGCCGGGACGCGTTCTCGATCCGGGGGCGGCCGATGCGATGGCGCGCTTGGTTTCCAACGCGGCCCCCGGCCTGCTCGCGGCGAACGTCATCATCAGCGATACGCAGGGAAACCTTCTTTCGCGCGGCGGCGAAGAAGCGCTCGGATCCGGGTCGTTCAATCAGACCCGCGCCCGCGAGCGCTGGTTGCAGGAGAAGGCTCAGACCGCGCTCGACGCGGCGCTCGGTGCCGGGCGGGCCGTCGTTCGCGTCGATGCGAACATCGAGCTCGACAGGATCGAGACCCGCAAGGAAGAAGTGAAGCCGGAGTCCAAGGTCGTCACGAAGGAGCGCATCTCCTCGTCGACGTCTTCCACCGGCAAGAAGGCGTCGGGATCGCCCTCGACGTCCGCGACGATCACGGGAGCTTCGACCGGATCGGGCGGCGGCAACGCCACCGAAGATCTCGAATCTGAATATGCGTACGACCGCACGATCACCCGCAAGGTGGTCGAAGCGGGCGCGATCCGCCGCCTCACGATCGGCGTGTTGCTCGATGCGAACGCCGAGCCGAAGATTTCCTCCGACACGGTGCGCGAAATCGTGAAGGGCGCCGTCGGATTCGACGACCAGCGCCGGGATTTCATCGAAGTCACGGCGGTTCCTTTCGCCGCGAAACCGGAAGCGTCTCCGTCGGCGGAATCGGTCGCGCCGGCGGCTCCGGATTGGTCCCACGTCGTGGACATCGTCAAGTGGTCGGTGACCGCGGTCGTCGCCCTCGGCGTTCTCTTCTTCGCCCTGAAGGCGTTGAAGGCCGCGAAGGCGACGCTCGCCGTCGCGACCGCGGAAGCGGCTCCGAAAGAGGAGCGTCGCCCCGCCGATCCGCGCGAAGAAATCACGCGTGAACTCGACCGCGACGCTCAGGCGGTCGGTCGTCTCCTCCGCAACTGGCTCTACGAAGCCTCGAGGAACTGAGAACACCCATGGCTACCGACACCTCTCTCTCGGGAATCCACAAGGTCGCCGTCCTGATGGCGCTCGTGGGCGCCGATATGGCCGCACGCCTTCTGAAGCAGTTCGAGTCCGACGAGCAGGCCGCGATCACGAAGGCGATGCTCGATCTCGAAGACATGGACGTCGACGAGGAGTCGATCCGCGGTACCCTCGAGGACTTTCGGACGTTGCTCGCGACGGGTGGCAGCGCGATCCCCAATCTCGAAAAGACCTTGGTCGAAGTGTTGAACAAGGCCTACGGTGCGGACGAAACCCGTCGCCGTCTCGCCGAGATGAAGGAGGAGGCGAAGGTGACCTATCCCTTCCGCTCTCTTCGTGGCCTGCGCCCGCACGATCTGGCGAAGGTCCTAATGGCGGAACATCCGCAGGTTCAGGCCCTCGTCCTTGCGCACCTCGACCCCGAACAGGCGGGTGCCGTGCTCGACGGATTCCCCGAGGAGGAGCGCCCCGCGCTCGTCGTCCGCATGGCGAATCTCGAAGAGCCATCCGCCCGACTCTTGAAGCAGGTGGCGGCCGATATCTCGGAGCGCTGCCGTGGATTGAAGCGCGGCGAGGATCGCGATCCGGACGCCCCGGATCCGCGTCTCGAGACCGTCGCGGAAATCCTGCTCAACGCTCCGACCGGAGCCGACAAGCGCATCCTCGAATCGTTGTCGTCGCACAGCGAAGATCTCGTGTCGCGCATCCGTGAACGGATGTTCGAATGGGCGGACCTGTCGACGCTCGACAAGCGCACCATGCAGCGCGTTTTGGCGGACGTCGACACGCGTCTGCTCGCGCTCGCGCTCAAGCGCTGCGACGACGCGGTGCGCGACCAGATCCTCGGATCGGTCTCGCAGCGCACCGCCGAGATGATCAAGGAAGAACGCGATCTCTTGGGCTCGGTGCCGCTCAAAGAGGTGATCGAAGCCCAAGGACACATCCTCAAGGGCATCCGCGATCTCATCTCGAAGGGCGAAGTCACGCCGCGCCGCGGCAAGGAGTCGGTGTATGTGGCGTGAACAGGTTCGCCTTCCCGCCGCCGTCGTGGACGTCCGTGTCCGCCGGGCGCGTACGTCGGTCGTCGATGCGACGCCCGCGGGACTTTCCGTCGCCGACATGAAGGTGGTCGCCGATCGCGCGTTCGAACGTGGTCGTGAAGCCGGGCGCCTCGAAGTCGATCGACGCTGCGGCGACGTGTTGGCCGCTCTCGAGACGTTGGTCGCCGGACTTAAGGCGGACCGCGCGCGCGAGCGCGCCGCACTGACCGCGTTCGGGATCGACTTGGCCGTCGGCCTCACCCGGGAATTGGTCGGGGATGTGGTGGCGGCCGACGCCCACGACATCCGCCGCCTGGTCGATCTCGCTCTTGAAACGGCCCTTCCCTCCGCGGCGGGGAGCCCGGTCACGCTCCGATTGAACCCGGACGACCTGTCCCGCCTCGAAAACGGCCTGAAAACCCATCCTTTCGGGGCCGGGATACCCGTCCAGCTGGTGGCCGACGGGGCGCTATCCCGCGGATCCGTAAAGGTTTTCTCAGGTGGAGCGGAGGTGGACGCCGATCTTTCGAGAAGGCTCGCCGCGATGGCGGCGGCCCTTCATGCGAAGGCGGATTCCACGCGTGCTTGATGCGACACCTTATCTAGCGACGGCGGCGGCGGTCCCGGTCGGCCAAATGGTCGGTCGGGTGGCGCGCGTCGTCGGTTTGACGATCGAAGGGCGCGGAATCGGTGCCCCGATCGGCGACCTCGTCGCGATCGAGCGGGCGGGGATGTCGGAGTTGCCCGCCGAGGTGGTGGGCTTCAAGGAAGGGGCGGCGCTGATGATGCCGCTCGGCGACGCCGACGGTCTGGTCCCCGGTGCGCGTGTGCGGCCCCTCCACCGAAAGGTTTCGGTGGGTGCCGGGCGACAACTCCTCGGACGTGTGCTCGACGCCCTCGGTCAACCCCTCGACGGGCTCGGCCCGGTCGGGCCGACGGTGGAAGTGCCTCTTCTTCGAGAGGCACCTTCTCCGATGGAGCGTCGTCCGATCGACGCCGCGTTGCAAACGGGTGTTTCCGTCATCGACGCGTTCCTGACGATCGGTCGCGGTCAACGCGTCGGCATCTTCGCGGGATCGGGCGTCGGCAAATCGACGTTGCTCGGCGATATCTCGCGCGAATCTCTTTCCGACGTCAACGTCATCGCCCTGATCGGCGAGCGTGGACGCGAAGTCGGCGACTTCATTCACGACGTGCTCGGCGTCGAGGGCATGAAGCGCTCGATCGTCGTCGTGGCGACCAGCGATTCTCCGCCTCTTCTCCGCATCAAGGCGGCCTATACCGCCGTCGCCCTCGCCGAGTGGTTCCGGGATGCGGGCAAGGACGTCATGCTGATGCTCGACTCGGTGACCCGCTTCGCCGCGGCCTGCCGCGAGGTCGGACTCGCTCTCGGAGAGCCGCCGACGGTGAAGGGATACCCGCCGTCGTTCTTCGGCATGATTCCGCGCCTCGTCGAGCGTCTCGGTCGCGGCAAGACTGGCTCGATCACCGGACTTTTCACCGTCCTCGTCGACGGCGACGACATGAACGACCCGGTCGCGGACACGCTTCGCGGCCTTCTCGACGGGCACATCGTGCTGTCCCGAGCCATCGCGCGCCAACGCTTCCCGGCCGTCGACGTCGCGGGCAGCGTCTCGCGCATCATGGATCGCGTCGTGGCCCCCGAACATGCGGATGCCGCACGTTCCGTCCGTCGCGTGCTCGCCACGTTCGAAGATGCGAAGGACCTGATCTCCGTGGGCGCGTACAAGGCGGGTGCCGATGCGCGCATCGACCGAGCCGTCAAACTCATGCCGGAAGTCGATGGGCTTCTGACTCAAAAGACCGGCCACGGTCGGCCCTTCGCCGACACGATCGGCAGGCTCCGCGACATCGCCGCGCGGGCGGAGGGCGCATGAAACGGTTCAACTTCCGCCTGGCACGTCTGCTTCGCCTACGTCGGATGGAAGAAGAACGTGCCGAAGTGGCGCTCGCCGAGGCGACGCGCGGGTTCGACGCCGCCGATGCCGCGGTCGAAGGGCTGCGCGTCACCCACCGCGAGGCGATCGGCTCGTTGCATGCGTCGATCGGCGACGAACGTCGTGCGTCCGATTGGCCAGCACGGCTCGCCGATCACATCGGACGCATCGAACGCGAACTGGGCGTCGCGCTGCGCGCTCGCGCTTCGGCATTGATCGCTCTCGACGCCGCGCGGGCCGTTTGGCAGACACGGCGTCGCGATCGCCGCGTCCTCGAAGAACTCGAAACGAAGGCTCGCACGGCGCACGCCGAAGCGGCCGCCAAGGAAGAACAATCGTCGCTCGACGAATCCGCCGGAATGCGCCATGCGCTGCGCGGCGGGGAGGTTGCGCCATGAACTACGTGCTCAAGACTTTCGGGGGCGCCTGCATCGCCCTTCTCGCGTTCGTCGCCATGCTCCACGGAGCGCTTTTGGCGACGGGGAAGTACACGCCCGAAACCCTCGGCAAATTTCATGACATGCCGGTGGTGGGCGGGTTCTTCCCGAAACACGAACCGACGGTTCCGCCGCCGAGCCCCGAAGAAATCCGCAATGCGCGGGCGTCGGAATGGCTCGCCGCCGCGGCGAAGGACGTCGAACTTCCGGCGCCCTACTCGTCCGAGGAAATCGGGAAACTCGTCCGTGATCTCAAGGACGCTCGGGAACAGCACCTCGCGGCCGCGCGCCGTTTCGAGGAGGAGCGCACGGGACTCGACAAGGTCGGCGCGGATCTCGAATCGCAGAAGCGCGAACTCCTCGCGGGGGCGGGCGATCTCGAACGCAAGTCCCGCGAGCTGCTCGGGCTTCGCGACGAACTCGAGCGCGAGCGCGCGTTCATTCGCCGCTCGGAGGAACGAAATCTGAAGTCTTTGGCGTCCATCTACGAAGCCATGGCTCCGGACGAAGCCGCCGGGCGTCTCGCGCTCATGGACGACGACACGGCGGCGAAGCTCGTGTCGCGCATGTCCGAACGCAAGGCGGGGAAGGTTCTCGGCGCCCTGGAAACGCCGCGCGCCGTGGCGGTGACGCGTCGCATGAAGTCGCTGACGGAGGCCGACGCTCCGACGTCGCGTCCCGAAGCACGCTGAATCGACACGTTCGCGTCGGTTTGCGCCGACGAAACCGAGCTCGGGTCTGATGGCCCGGGCGTCGGCGTCCGATAAAGGGGAAGGAGAGGCCGGGATTGACGGCCTCGGGGGTGGTTCAGGATGGACATCGCATCAGTCGTAGGGTTCATCGCCGGCACCGGCATCATGGTGTGGATGATGGAGCACGAAGGGGGCATCATGCTCTTCTTCAACGTGCCCGGCCTCATTCTCGTCGTGGGCGGACTCATCGGCGCGGCCTTCTTGTCGTATCCGATGTCCGCGATGAAGACGATCCCGGGAGCCCTCAAGAAGTGCTTCCTGTACCCGCTTCCATCTCCGGAAGAAGAGATCGAGCGGCTTTCCGAATTCGCCGTCGTCGCACGCCGCGACGGACTGCTCGGCCTCGAAGAGAAGGTGAAGGGCGTCAAAGACCCCTTTCTCGCCAAGGGCATTTCGCTCGTCGTCGACGGCTTCCAACCCGACGTCGTCCGTTCGATCCTCGAAGTGGATCTCGAACGCATGAAGGAGCGCCACCTGATCGCCAAGAAGGTGATCGAAGGCATGTCCGCTTACGGCCCCGGATTCGGCATGGTCGGCACGCTGCTCGGCCTCGTCGGCATGTTGGCGAAACTCGACGATCCGTCCACCATCGGCGGCTCGATGGCCGTGTCGTTGCTCGCGACGTTCTACGGCGCCGCGGTCGCGAACGTATACCTGATTCCGCTCGCCTCCAAGCTCGACATCCGGACCAAGGAAGAATCCTTGATCCGTCAACTCATGATCGAAGGCATTCTCTCGGTACAGAAGGGCGACAAGCCCCAGGTGCTTAAGGAGAAACTGCTCGCCTTCCTTTCTCCGAAGCGTCGCACTCCGCAGGAGCCCGCGAAGACGCCCGCCGCGGCGGCCGCCGGGTAAGTCATGTCGGGAGGAGGAGGAGACGGACCGGGATGTCCCCTGTGGATCGTGTCGTTCGCCGACATGATCTCGAATCTCGTCATCTTCTTCATCCTCATGGCGACGTTCGGCGCGAAGAACGCGGCGAACATGGAAGCGACCGGAGGTGGGCGGGATCGGGAGGCGGGTGTTCTCGCCTCCGGGCCCGACAAACGAGACATGGTCGCGCGAACGGCCAAGTCCGGTGCGCGCATCGGCGATGGTCCGCGGGATCCGTCGCGTCGAACGGAGAAGGCCTCGGATTCGCGATTCGATCGTTTCGCGCAGGATGCCTCCTACGACGTTCGCCCCGGCATCGAGCGTCTCCGTGACGGTCTACGTATCCGCATCGACGAAGAACGACTCGTCGTCCCCGGTTCGTGGACGCTCTCCGAGTCGGGAAAGACGCTGATCGAAGAGATCGGCAACTTCTTCCGCGGCGAGGCGTGCGACTTCACCGTCGAAGCGCACGTCGACGGCGAGACGTGGAGGAAACTCGGTGCCGCGAGCGACCTCGAGGCTTCTCGCGAATTGGCGGTTTCCGTGGCCGACCACCTTTTCGGCAACTGCGGAATCGCCGCTCCGCGCGTTTCGATCACGAGCTTCGGGGCTTCGAAGCCCGTCGCGGGAAACGACACCGCCGTCGGTCGCGCCCGAAATCGGCGCGTCGAGTTGGTGCTGAGGGAGCGTCGATGACCGTCGCCGTCACCACTCCCGTCGACGCGCATGTCGAGACGCACGAGACCGGGCACGCTCCGGCCTCCGCGCACGATCATGGGGCGCACGATCACGGCAACCACGGAACGGGTCACGGCGCTCATGGACATCACGAGCCGGAAGATCGACCGCCGTCGGCCCCCCTTTGGCTTCTGTCCTTCGCGGACATGATGACCAACCTCCTTTGCTTCTTCATCCTTCTGTCCGCCTTCTCCATGAAACAGTCGGGTCTCGGACTCGAAGACGGACTGGGGTCGATGAAGGAGGAAATCAAGGTCGCGGGCAAGTCCGGCAACTTGGACGGGCGCACCGTCCCCGCGCAATTCAACGCCGGGCGCGTCGTGTATCGCGGAGCGACGCCCGTGAACACGAAGACGCTCGTCCGTGAAGACGGACGCATGACCGACGGCAATCGGGACGCGTTGCGACGCATCCTCATCGACGCGCTGGCGAAGCCGGGGCGGACGTTGCTTCCCACGCCGATTCTCTTCGACGCCGACGGAGCGGAACTCTCGGACGGCCACGAAGCGTTCCTCGACGTTCTGGCGGAAGGACTCGCGGGCGGACGTTGCCGCGTGCTGCTCGACGGCTACGCCTTCGAGGAAGGCGGCACGGTTCGCGGTGGGTGGGAGATCGCGGAACGCCGCGCGCGCGCGGTCGCGGACGGATTGTCCGCCCGCGGTATCCCGACGACGCGTATCGAATGGCGGGGACACGGCGTCCTCCGCATGACGGATCCCGAGCGCCGGGCCGACCCGCTTCCTCCGCAGGAACGCATGGGTCGCCGCAGCGTGCTCGTCACATTGATGGACTGACGACCATGGCGACACACAACGAACCCCAACAGGGCTACGGCTGCGGCCACGAAGAACAGACGTGGCAGTTGCTCCACGGTGATCTCGACGGTTCGGTGCAGGAGGCGAGTCTGGCTCACCTGCGTCGATGCGCGTGGTGCCGCGAGACCGTCGAGTCGCGCGCGCGGGACGTCCGTCGCGACCTTCGTCCCGCGTCCGAAACCGCCGACACGATGAAGGCTCCGAAGCCCTTCTTCCTCGGAGGGCTCTTCGGCAAGCTCGTCACGCAGAAGGGGCCGCGTTCCCTGATGCTCGGTGCCGGAATCGCCGTCGTCGTTCTGCTCGTGTTCACCCGAGGTTCCTCCGGCGTGAAGGAACGACCATCCGAACTGCAGGCCGCCATGGTCGCTCTTTCGCAGGGCAATCCGTGGGTCATCGAACCCGCCGGAGACATCACGGCGGTACCGCGCAGCGTGTCCGCTTGGATTCCTCTCGGGGCGACCGCCATCGACCTCTCCGTGCGCGATGCGGGCGGCGACGTGGTGTGGCGGACTTCGATGGTGGTCGGCCGTGCGGGTGTCCTCAGCGCGGGAGATTCGCTGACGGTGGGCAACGACACCGTGAAGGTGACGAAGGTCGCCATCCCCGTTCCCGCGGAGGCGGAGTCGTTGCTTCAGAAGGGCGCGACCTATGGATTGACGGTCGGCTGCGGTGTCCAAGCGTCGCCCGCGCGTGCGTTCCGCATCGTGGACGGTTGATCGGAAGGTCTCCCTTCGGGCGTCTTAGCCCGATTCCGAAAATGGTCGATAGAGGCCCTGACGCGGTGTCGGAGAATCCGACGATTCCGCATGCGGGGAAGTCCTATGAAACAGTTCATCGCCATCGGTGCGGTCGTCGCCCTTCTGCTCGGCGGTGCCGCGGTCGTGGTCGCCGGCAAAGCGCCCGCGCCCGTCGCGGACGTCGATTGGAAGTCCCGTCGGGGAACCGACGGTTACTACACCGGCAAGGAGTCGCACGTCGATCTCCCGACGATCACCGTCAACCTCAAGGGTGAAGGCCGCTTCCTCAAGATTGCGTTGGCGGCGAGCTATCGACTCGGCGCCGAACTCACGAACGAGAAGAAGCCGGCCGACGCGGCCGGTGGTGGACACGGTGGCGGCAAGGGTGCGCCCCCGACGCCGTTCGACCCCGTGATGCCGGAAGTGAAGGATCGACTCAACCTTCTGCTCTCGAACAAGACCGCCGCGGACATCGAAGGGCTCGAGAACAAGAAGCGTCTCAAAGAGGAGATCCGCCACGAACTCGAAGAAGCCGTTTTCCCCGAGCGCCTCGGGCGCGTCGAGAAGGTCTTCATCAAGGAAATCGTCGTCCAGTAGACGTCTCGCGGACCGTTCCATCGCGTGAACATCGACCCCGTCGGTTGGCCGGCGGGGTCGAGTCGTTAGGATTCCGCCCGCGGCGACGGGCCGCGTGCCGGATGTCCCACGACGACCTCTTCATCGATCCGAAGGGCGCCAATCGCGACGCGATGGGGGCCATGGGGCGGCGTTTCGTCGACGCCCTCGTCGACACGCTCGGCACCGCCGCCCGGCGGCCACCGCTCGACATGTCGGACCCGGGACCTTTTCCCGACGCCCTGCGGTTGCCCGAAGCTCCCGTTCCGCTCGACACGATCCTCGACGACTTCAGGCGGCTGATCGTTCCCGGGGTGATGAACGCCGCCCATCCCGGCTATTTGGGTCACATGGACACGATGGCGGGCGCCGTTCCGGCGTTCTCCGCGCTCCTGTCCGCCGGGCTCAACAACAATCCGCTGTTCTTCGAGGAGTCGCCGTCGATCACGCGCCTCGAGTCGGAGTTGACGGAAGGCTTCGCGGCTCTGTTCGGTCTGCCCGGCGGATCCGGCGGCATGCTGACGACGGCCGGGACGCTCGCCAACCTGACGGCGATGCTGTTGGCTCGATTGCGTGCGGCGCCGGCCGCCGACGAAGACGGGTTGTTCGGCGCGCCGCCGATGACCATCTTCGCGTCGGAGCTGGCCCACGTTTCTTTGGAGAAGGCGGCGATCACGCTCGGGTTCGGCCGCCGTCGCCTCGTGAAGGTCGCCGCGGATGCCCGTCACCGCATGGATCCGCAGGCGCTCGCCGACGCGGTGGCCGCGTCGCGTGCCCGCGGCGAACGTCCGGTCGCGGTGGTCGCGACGGCGGGCACGACCGTCGTCGGGAGCATCGACCCGCTCGGAGCCGTGGCCGACGTCGCCCGTCGCGAGGGGTTGTGGTTCCACGTCGACGCGGCCTACGGAGGCACGCTCGTGCTCTCCCCGACGCATCGGGCGAAACTCGCGGGTATCGAACGGGCGGACTCCATCACGTTCAATCCGCAGAAGTGGATGTACATCCCGAAGGCGTGCGCGATGCTGCTCATTCGGGATCTCTCTTCCGCGCGAAAACTGCTTCACGCGAAGGCTCCGTACACGTTGCCCGCGTTGCCGGGGGCGGTGAACCTCGGCGATCACGCCGTTCAGGGCACCCGCCACGCCGACGCTCTGAAACTGTGGATGGGGATCCGCGCTTTCGGGCTTTCGACGCTCGGACGTCTCGTCGACGAGCAGATCGCTCTCGCGGGGGTGTTCGCGGAGCGGGTTCGGGCGTCGGGACCGTTGTCCACGGTGAACGACCCCGAAATGAACATCGTGGGGTGGGGGGCATTCGGCGCGGACGGCGGGGATGCCTCGGATTCGGTGCGCAATTCTCTCCTTCAGCAGCTCATTTCCCGAAAAGGCCGGGTGTGGGTGTCCTGCCCCGAATTCCGGGGACGGCGCATCCTTCGCACCCTTTTCCTGAACCCCTACACGACGACGACGGAAGTCGATGCCCTCGTGGAGGATGCTCTCGAAGCGTTCGGAGTCGGGGACGCCTGAAATCGGGGGGCGATCGGCCGAAATCCGGGGCCGTCGCGTTCGTATGCTGAGGGAGGTGCGTCGGCCGCGGTCGCGCCCCGGAGCCTCCCGATGCGTCAGTTTTTCGCCATTTTCCTCCTCGCCGTCTGCGCCTTCGCCCAAGCCGAAGGGCCGACCGCGGGAACCGGTCTTCCGTGGAAGACCGATCTCGACGCGGCGATGACCGAGGCGCGGGCGGCCGGTAAGCCGATCCTCTTCGTCATCATGAAGGACAAGGAGATCGCGTGCACGCGCATGCTCGCCCTCTATCGCGATCCGGAAGTGCGCGAGAAGTTGAAGGCGTTCATTCTCGTTCCGTGCAGCACGTTCATGCACGAGGAAGTCGCGACGGGAACGGGTGCGGCTCCGACGTGCCCGCAGTTCCCGGGCGTCACCTGCGCCGACCACCAAAAGTGCGACCGCCTCATGCGGGAAAAGTTCCAGGCGACTCCCGTCGTCGTCGCTCCGCAGCATCTCGTCGTGAACGGTGACGGCAAGGAAGTCTTGCGTCGCGAGTACGAGATGAAGAAGCCCACCTTCCTCAAGTGGCTCGACTCCGCGAAGGCGGCCTTCGAAGGGCGCCCGGCGGAACCCGAGTCGCAGCCGGCCGAAGGTGCGGCCTCCCGTCCGGTTTCGGAGGCACCGAAGTCGAAGTCGATCTACCCCCCGGATATCGAGCGGCAGGTCAACCTGATCGTGAAGGGCAACGCGGAACTGAAGGAACAGGCGTCGAAGGATCTCTTGCGCGGCGGCAACGCCGAGAAGGGCGGAGCATGGCTCGACGCCCTGAAGCAGGTGTCCGCGTCGAAGGACAAGGGCATCGTCATTCGCGCGGGTGGCTATCCGGAATTCGCCGCGTCGGTGAAGACGATGATGGAAGCCCTCGCGGAGAAGGACACGTTCGCCCGCAACTGTGCGGTCGTCTCGCTCGAAGAGATGGCGAATCCCGAATGCGTCGACCGCCTTCTCGAGATGCGAAAGACGGAGCGCGACGCCGAGGTGAAGAAAGACATCATTCGCGCCCTCGGTCCTTGCAACGGCGGTCGCGCCGACGTGAAGGACGTGCTCCTCAAAGAGTTGAAGGCGTCGTCGGAGACGATGCGCATGGCCGCCGCGCTTTCGCTCGGTTGGCTCGCTTCCGATCCGGATGTGCAGGCCGCCCTCAAGAAGGCGTATGCGGCCGAATCGTCGAACAAGGTCAAGACCGCCATCCTCTTCGGCATCACCAACAGCAAGGACCAGA